>WTAX01000328.1 GCA_013139395.1 Gammaproteobacteria bacterium
TTATCCGTCAGCACGGGCGACAGTGTAGCATTAATCACAAATTCACTAAATAAAATATTATAAAAAAAGTGACTATTCAGCGTGTATTTCTAAATGATATTTTTTAACCTAAATTAATCAGTTGAATCGTAGCGAGAGCGATCACCAAAAGTAGGCTCCACGAGGAGAGGTGCTGGAGATTCAAGGCTTTGCAGGTTATTTTGGATTTATTCGTAGTCAGCCTACGGGTGAATTCAAAATGCTCTGAAAAGTCATGAAGATTCAGTGCCTTGGACGCTCGCAGTAGGTTTAACTGATTTATTTAGGTTTAAGCTTATGGTTGCTTATTTTTATGATTGACATCACACTTTTTAATTTTATTACAAAACCTGTAAATCATTAATAATTTCATATATAACAAGATGTTAACGTGTATATTTACATTAATTTGTTAATATTGTCTGTGCCGTGAGTGTCCATCAGTCATTTTTTAGTGGATTATTTAAATAAAGTGTTGTATTTTTTACTTATTTTTGACTAGAATGATAAAAAATGTTGAAAAAGTTCAAGAATGAGTCGTAAGTCACTAATTTTATTAATTAGATCATGATTTAAGTTACAGGATGATTCTTTAATTTTAAGTATTTTTGAGATATCATTTATTAAGATTTATTTAAGATAAACTATAGGATTACGAGTTATGACTGTTAAACACGTACTTGTTGTAGATGATTCAAAGTCAGCACGTTTTATGTTGCGCAAAATGCTGGGTAAAATCAATCTGACAGCCGATCTTGCAGAATCTGGTGAAGATGCTCTTGCATACTTACAAAGTAACCACCCTGATGCTATCTTTATGGATCATATGATGCCGGGACTTAATGGCTTAGAGACGGTGCAAAAAATTAAGACTAATCCTGAAACTGCAGTCATTCCTGTGGTGATGTATACTTCTCAAGATGGCGATGAATATGAAAAAAATGTCATCTCTCATGGTATTCTCGATATTTTACCTAAGCCTGCATCTCCCGATAGTCTCAGCGCTGTTGTTCGTAAACTCAACGAATTGCCTGAAATACCATTAGGCCAAATCCAGACAGGTCAGGTGGCATCAAATGATGCTCATCACCTTTCTGCCGATGATATTGAAAAAATGGTTAGACAAACTGCAGAAGCAGCAGTTGCAGCAGCAGTTCGTTATCAGGTCATTGGTACTACAGCTCAACAATTATCTAAATTCAGAACTGAGCTAAAACTGTGTGATGAAACTAAAGCTGAACATATCTCTGAAATCGTATTTGATGGTCGTATTGGTTCTTTTTCTAATAATCTATCCAATCAGATACAAAATTCAATGACTTCACTCACTGATAAGCTTAATGAGATAAGTAATAATAAAATTAGTAAAATTGATGCCCAGACCTTAGAAGAAATTAAAAGTGTTGCACGTCTCTCATCAACCACTAAGGCGATTGAAGCGGCTAAAGAAACAGCTAACTCCGTTGCTCATGAATCCATGATGATGGTGACTGATGCTATTAATGAATCTAATAAGAAAATAGCTAAACGTATTACCTTTGCTGCTATGATTGCTTCTGGTATTGGAATAATTTCTGCTCTTGCCGTTTATATAGCGCTTGCTTAAAATAAACAATTCATCTTAATAAAAGGCCGCTTTCAGATTAGAAGCGGCCTTTTTTTGTCCATAATGACCTTAGGGTCTCGGAAATAAAGATTCATCCCATCTAGCTTGCCCTTTTGTCCAGATTTGTCGTTGTATCAAAGGTTGCGTAGAACGACTATGCGCCCTTTAATACGCCTAAAATCTTAACAAAATATCTGCGCTAAATGGGACAAATCTTTTTTTCCGAGACCCTTATATTGATTGTATTCATGTAACTCAGGATAAGCCTGGATAAAAATGCTATTATCCTGTCTCATCTTTTACTAATAACAATGGAATAACTTCTCGTATGCTTACACCGATTTCTCACAGAATTGCGCAAGAACTCAATGTTAATCAATCTCAGGTAGAGGCTACTATTACCTTACTTGATGGCGGCGATACAGTGCCTTTTATCGCCCGTTATCGAAAAGAAGTTACCGGAAGTCTTGATGATTCACAATTAAGATTATTAGATGAACGATTAATATATTTACGTGAACTGGATGAACGCAGAACTGTTATTTTAAATACCATTGAAGAGCAGGGTAAGCTGACAGCAGTTCTTAAAACAAGTCTATTAACTGCACAAACAAAAACACGTCTGGAAGATCTCTATAAACCTTATAAAGTGAAACGCAGAACCAAGGCTCAACTGGCGCGTGAAGCAGGTCTTGAACCTCTCGCTGACTCGTTATTAAACGATCCCTCTCTTATTCCTGATAGCTATTCAGAACAATTTATTAATCTTGCCCCTGATCAGGAAACTAATATCGCTACTATAAAAGATGCATTGGATGGTGCGAAGCAAATCCTTATGGAGCGTTTTGCTGAAAACCCGGAACTTATTGGCGATCTACGCGAAAGTTTATGGAAAAATGGTTTAATGGTATCTAAAGTGGTTGCCGGCCAGGAAGAGGCGGGCAGTAAATTTTCTGATTATTTTGATACACAGGAAAAACTCGAAGATATGCCTTCGCATCGTATTCTGGCCTTATTCAGAGGTAGAAAAGAAGGTTATTTAACAATTAACTCTGAACTTGATGATGATCTTGCTAAAGCCAATCCACAGGCACTATCATTAATGGAGCATAAAATTGCTCATTTCTTCGGTATAGAAGATCAAGGCAGGCCAGCTGATAAATGGTTACAGGAAGTGGTTAAATGGACCTGGAAAATTAAAGTAAAAACCTCTCTGGATATGGATTTAAAAAAACGTCTTAGAGAAAATGCGGATGAAGCAGCTATTGATGTGTTTGGTAAAAATCTCAATGATTTATTGCTGGCATCACCGGCAGGTCAAAAAGTCACGATTGGTCTGGATCCCGGCTTACGAACTGGTGTAAAAGTCGTTGTTGTCGATGAGACCGGCAAATTTCTTGATGATGCCACTATTTATCCTCATGCACCCAGAAATCAATGGGATCAATCTCTTCATGTTTTATCAGCACTGGCAAAAAAATATAATGCGACATTAATCAGTATTGGTAATGGTACAGCATCAAGAGAAACGGATAAATTAGCGGCGGATTTAATTAAACAAAATCCTGAGCTGAGATTAAATAAAATTGTTGTTTCAGAAGCCGGGGCTTCTGTGTATTCTGCCTCTGAACTGGCCTCTAAAGAATTTCCCAATCTGGATGTCTCACTTCGTGGTGCCGTATCTATTGCTCGACGTTTACAAGACCCGCTGGCAGAATTAGTAAAAATTGATCCTAAATCCATTGGTGTGGGTCAATATCAGCATGATGTCAGCCAGACTCAATTAACAAAGAAGCTGGAAACGATTGTAGAGGATTGTGTAAATGGGGTTGGTGTTGATCTCAATACTGCATCAGTACCCTTATTGACTCAGGTTTCCGGTTTAAGTCGAACCTTAGCGGCAAATATTGTTGCCTATCGTGAACAGCATGGGGCGTTTAAAAATCGTAAGGAATTATTAAAAGTGGCTCGACTGGGTGATAAAGCATTTGAACAATCAGCTGGTTTTTTACGTGTCATGAATGGGACTAACCCTTTGGATAGTTCCGCAGTTCATCCTGAAGCCTATCCTTTGGTAGAAAAAATTGTCACCAATACCAGTCGTGATATTCGACAATTAATTGGTGATTCTCAGTTTCTTAAATCTCTCAATGCTGCTGATTATACTGATGAAAACTTCGGTGAACCCACGGTTAAAGATATTATTAAAGAACTGGAGAAGCCAGGACGTGATCCCAGACCTGAATTTAAAACAGCTGAATTTAAGGAAGGTGTTGAGCAGCCTAAGGATTTGAAGCCTGACATGATCCTTGAAGGTGTCGTCACCAATGTCACTAATTTTGGTGCATTTGTTGACATTGGCGTTCATCAGGATGGTCTGGTACATATCTCACAATTGGCTGATAAATTTGTCAAAGATCCAAGAGATGTGGTTAAAGCCGGTGATGTGGTTAAAGTAAAAGTGGTAGAAGTGGACTTGAAGCGAAATAGAATCGCATTAACAATGCGTCTTAATGATAAACCTGAATCTGCCCCCAGACCAATGAAGGAAGCGATAACAACTAAGCGACAAAGACAAAAAGTTACGCAGACAAACAATGCAGCACCGGAAAATAATGCCATGGCAGCTGCTTTTGCCAGGTTAAAATCATAGATTTATATAAAACAAACAAATATACTTGATCTTAATCAAGAGTCACTATAGAATACCCTACTAAATAAGTGGGGTATTTAAGTAAACC
>WTAX01000407.1 GCA_013139395.1 Gammaproteobacteria bacterium
ACTTCTCAAGTACGACGGGTAAAAAGACAATCGGTACCGCCGATGAGGCAGCCACTGCTTTTGACACGGGAAAATTGCTTAAATCAGAACAGAACAGAGAAAAATATTCCTGAATAAATGAAAAACGTATGCCATGCCCCAACTCCGATGCATTAATTATAATGAACGGTCCGTCTTTTCTCATATCGGCAAAGGTCGCATGATGAAAGACCACATCATCATAATAATCGATTGCCATTTCTGTTCGACCGCCTTTGCTGAACCACTCTAAGGGATTCAATAATCCCCAGAATAAATACTGCTCAATATTTCGTAGCAGAAAGGCTTCTTCAAAGTCTTCGAAAATGTCATCACCGTACAAACCATAGTAGGCAGCGGTAAAACTTCCTCCTGACACCGAAGTGATATAGTCAACTTCATCCAGTAGGCGCACCATTTTTCCATCAATTGGAACGGATGTCTTTCTCAGTCCATCCAATACGCCAAAAGATAATGCCGCAGCACGAGTACCTCCTCCTGAGAAGCTTAAAATGAGCGTAATATCATCCTTAGTATCGCCTTTAGCCCAGGAATGCCAGGAATAACCATCATAGTCCACTGTCTTTTTGGGAGGATTATCAATGACACCATAAGTCGTACAACCTGCCATTATAAAAACAACGAGTCCTAGACAGAGCTGATAAACTCTCAACATTTCTTACCCCTTAACAAAGTTAATAAATACCTTATCCTTTACTATCCCTGGCAGAAGTGAAAGCTTCTGCCGCCTTTTTTGCCCATTTATCCAGTGCAGCCTTTAGATTATCAATGGTTATTTCTTTCCCAGATACTGATTTACCTGCAGCAGCCTGAATCACCTCGCCAAGTGTTTGTCCGGTAACACTGTCAGTATAGTACTGATTCCATATAAATATGAGCTTTTGTACTGTTCTGACCCGTTACTGTCTTTACAATAAACACAACAGGTACATAACTCAGTGGGTTTGAGCCAGTGCCACCTTGCACAGTTATGCCAGTGATGGCTGCCCTGTAACGTGCTACGCCGTCTCCAGCCTTATCCGCAATGTTCCATTTCCTGGCCTTAAACGCACGAACCAGTGCGCCATGGAAATATTCAGTCACCTGGTTAAGTACCTCCGGATCTGGACGTGCACCGTCTTTGATCAAAGCTTCACTAAGATGTACAGTAACAGGATCAATTTAGTCATTAAGGGTTGGTTTTAATGGGGTACTGGAATAGGAAAATAGCTAATCATCTTTTCTTCTCTTGAGTAGCTCAGTTTCAACTTGCTCAACAGGTATAATAAAAGAAAATACTGCACCACCATCTGGATGATTTTCTGCCCATATTTTACCATGATGTAAATTAATAATTTCTTTACTAATGGGCAAGCCTAAACCGGTGCCTTTCATTGTGCCAACTTCTGAGTTAGAACTCTGTTCAAACTTATCGAAAACTAATACTAACTCCTGGTTAGGAATACCTTTGCCATAATCTCTGACTGAAAATAACAGTGCAGGCACTGTTTTACATTTCTCTTTACGATCAACTACGCGAGAAGATAAGTCTGTATTACTAATGGCAAACTCAATTTTTTCATCTTCATGGATGAATTTAATTGCATTAGATAAAAGGTTGGTGATAACTTGTCCTATTCTTACATCATCAAAAAATCCTTCACCAGTAATATTGTCAGGCATGTAAATTATTTTTTGATTGCGTTCATCTAAACGTGCTTGCTGTTCAGAAACACAATTTTGTGCAACAAACTGTAGCGAGCTTTGTTTATAATTCATATCCATTTTACCTGATTCAAGTTTAGCTAAATCAAGCAAATCATTTAATAATACTAGTAAACGATCACCACTGGTTTTTATATTACTAAAATAGTTTAGGTTCTTTTCAGATGTTGATTTATCTATCCTTTTTACCCCCATAATGGCATAACTCAAAATACCATGCATGGGTGTACGAAGTTCATGAGACATATTGGCTAAAAATACTGATTTTGCTTTATTAGCCCTTTCAGCTTTTTGTTGTGATTTAATAGCACTCTCTAAAGCCAGTTTAAGTTGATTGCGACTTTCGTTTAGGGCTTCAGTTCTTTCTAAAACCTCAGTCTCAAGATTATTGGCTTGCTCAGAGATAACTATATTAGCTTGTGATAATTGTTTGTTTTTGCGTGAGATAAACAAAAAATAAAGGAATGACAGAACAACTAAAGATAAGCTAAGTAAGACGATGACAATTTGTATTGCTTGTTTATAACGTTGGTAAAAATTTATACGAGGATTAAGAATTCTCGCTATATCAGTGATGTTTTTTGGTAAGGATAAATCCAATATTTCAAGCACTTTGTCGTTAAATATATATTCGTTAGGGCTTTTGGTTATTGGTGAGAGCGATGCCATGGGAGTACCGTTTAAATAAGCTTGTAATAAATTGGCCGCTGATTTCCCCTGTGAATATGCACTGGTAACATAGCCTCCTAATACCCCATCAAACAAATAACCATCTTCCATACATATCACTATTTTGTCATCAAATTGTGCAATTGACGTAATTATGCTTTGAAGATTTAAAGCATTTTCATTTTGATCTTTAATAGCACCCACTGTTGTTAATAATATAATTGTTGCATCACTTTCTCGTAAACTGGCCAAAATAGAATCCAGACGATTACTAGAAATATAATCAGTGCTTAGGTTCTTTTGTTCTTTAATTTCCTTTTCAAGTGTCTCTTTGATGACATAGTCAGTTTTTGAGTTGTCACCAACAATAGCCAATTTTATTTGTGTGCCAGGTTGGATACTAAAGAGTTCGCTTAATAAATCCAGATTAGGTTTTATTTCTTTTTTTTCAAAGACACCGGTTTCTAAATTGGGTTTTAATTTTTCAAGCTGTGAATAATCATTGACCCCGGAAAAGAACAAAGGCGTATCAGGAAACAGATTATGTATATGATTTAAACCAAATTTGAGTGCATTATCGTCCGTAATATAAATAGCATCAGGTTGAAAGCCATTATATTTCTGTTCAATAAATTTTTCATAATTTACTGCATAGATGGATTCATAAGCGACACGTTTAGTATCTAAATATTCAGTTTTAATAATCGGTGATATTTGTTTAAGAGTATCAACAAAGCCCTCATGCTGTCCTTTAGTCCAGGGATAATCCTGACTGTATGAGTGTATGACCAAAATTCTAGTCGAGTCACTAGCTATCGTTAAATAGCTCCAAAACAATACCATAATTACAGATAAAAATTTTATAAGATATTTCAAAAAAAATTCCATTATTTTTTAAATTTGAGAGCTCTATAATTTTATAAATAGATGTTAACCCCATTAAAAGTAAAAGAAGTATTGTTGTTGAAAAACTAAGAATTGATTTTGTCTTTATAATAAAGACTCAGATGCTTTTTAAACATCATAACAAAATTATGTTCAATTATAAGTTTACTAAATTAACCTCACAATATTGACACCATATTTAAAGATATTAATTGTTTTTATAAAGAATAGAAAACTCAACGGAATTGTGCAAGCTATAAACCATAAATAAAATAAATTTGTTTTTTGGAATTTAAGTATCTAAAAGTAGCAGTAATAAGAAGTAAATTAGATAAAAATCAGAAGTTGTAAGTAACTCCTAAGAGTAAATAATGCTCATTAGTAGACACAAATGATTTTTAGGACAATTGGAGTCAATCCGATGATATCTCTTTTCAGCAAAAATCATTAAATTTTTAATTTATTATTTTGATTTCGAATGATGTTCCCTTTTGAGAACACAACTAAAAGAATTCACGGATATTTATTTTAATGTTCAGGTAATATTAGCATTTATTAACGGTTGGAGAAGGGGCGACTATAAAAGGTCATTAATGTAGGCTTTGGGTAATGTCAAAATCCTATACACCTACGTTTTTAGTTGGCTATAATAACATCAAATCCCATAACCTTAGGTCAAACCATGTGCGGCGGTGTTCGATATACTATCAAAAAAGAAACATTGAAGGTTTTTTTCCCAA
>WTAX01000342.1 GCA_013139395.1 Gammaproteobacteria bacterium
ATTATCATTTTGCTTTAATTCCTGCCGACTGTGCCAGCGATGAATTATTACCGGTAGCTGATTATCTGGCATTACCTGCTGATGAAGTGGATAACCTGGTGCCTTATATCTGGGCAGTTAATCAGGAAAATGAATTACGTCAGCTGGCTGTTTCCAGAGCATTGATCCATGCCTGCCGGGATAGATTAAATTTCTGGCATTCGTTACAGGAAATGGCTGGCATTCGCAGTCGCTATATTGAAGATGCTGAGATTCGTATACATGCTGAAGCCGATGAAAAAATCACCAATCAACTGGCTCAGGCAAAAGCAGAATTTACGGCAGAGTTAGAGCGGGTCAAAACTGAAGCAGCAGCTAATGTGATGAGTCGTTTAACGGATATGTTACTGGGTATGGATTTAACTGGTTCTGGTGCTTCACTGAGAAACATTGCACCTGCACCTGCGGATACTGCAGGCATTACTCAGGCAGAGGCTCCTGCAGAACAGGCAGAAGAACAGCTTGTAGAAGAGAAGGTAGAGGAAGAGATTGAAACCTTTGATGAAGCCTGGATTGATTCACCATTATGTACCACTTGTAATGACTGTACGGATATGAATCCACTGATGTTTGTTTATAACGATACTAATCAGGCTATCATTGCTGATTTAAGTGCGGGAACTTATCTGCAAATGGTTGAAGCGGCAGAGATTTGTCCATCCAATTGCATTCATCCGGGAAAACCATGGCCTGGTAGTGAAGGGGATAATAGTGAAGCCGATCTTGAAGATCTGATGGAGCGGGCAGCTCCATATAATTCTTTTTAAGTATTGATTTCAGCTGTGATTATTTAAAGATGACTATTTTAGACTTTTTAACTGCACCCGTTATCATGACTAGCCTGGGACTGCTTTTTGGTGTCATTCTTGCGGTTGCCTATCATTATCTGAAGGTTGATGAAGATCCCAGAATTGCTGAAACAGAAGGATTATTACCGGGTACCAATTGTGGTGCCTGCGGAGAACCCGGCTGTTTACCTTTTGCGATTAAATTAGTGGCTGGCGATGTTAAACCCAGCGGTTGTACCGTAGCTTCAGAAGATGACATTGACAATTTATCCGAATTTTTAGGTGTCGATGCCGGAGAGCAGGAAAAAATTGTTGCCCGTTTGAAATGTGCCGGCGGCAAGGGGCAGGCTTTTCAAATTGCTGAATATCAGGGCTTTGAAGGCTGTCGTGCCGCTGCGGTTATTTCCGGTGGCGGCAAAGGTTGTTCCTGGGGTTGTCTGGGTTTGGGCGATTGTGAAGTGGCCTGTACCTTTGATGTGATCCACATGAATGATAATGGTCTGCCGGTGGTTGATGCTGACAATTGTACGGCCTGTTCAGACTGTGTTGATATCTGTCCTAAAGACTTGTTTGAACTGCGTCCAATGGCACAGCAGCTTTATGTGCAATGTAATATCCCTTTAGAAGGTGAATCAGTCACAGCATTATGCAGTGCCGGTTGTGATGCCTGCGGAAAATGTGTGGCAGACGCACCAGCGGGATTAATCGAAATGGTCAATGAACTGCCCGTGGTGGATTACGCATCAGGACTTTTTACTACGGATAACAGCACTAAAAAAGCCATTGAACGTTGTCCGACCAATGCCATTCAATGGCTTGAAGTGAATCAGTTTGCTGAACAGTCTGATGAAAAAGAGCGTTATTCACAACTAAACCGTTAATATATACAACTTGCAGAGATTATTGTTAATGTCTGCAAAAACTAATACAGGATAGGGTCGAGTAAGAGATAAGTCTCAACTCACCCTGATAAATCGAATTATTTATGTTAAATCTTACTGAAACTGCAATTCGCCTCTATCGTCAACTCTTTGGTTCACCAGAGCTTGCCGGACAGTTAGCCGATGGTATAGAAACTGTATTAGACGGTAATACTGCTATCGCAGTCACTGAAGCTTGTATTACAGAAGTTGCTGCTTTAGGCGGCGGCTTTGTGGAACAAGGTGCTGCACTGGCATGGTTATCTGAACAGCAGCGAGTATCAACCAATCTGTTTGATGAGCAGCTCAGTGTGCAGCAGGCGGATTCACCTCGTGGTGCTTTGGCTTCAGCAATGGGCGTGACGCTATCGGGACATCGCAGTACGGTGTTTCTTTCAGCTCAGGATCTGTCTGCCTGTCAGGATTTATTGAAAACGGCAGTAGGGCGTCATTTACCATTAGTGATCCATCTTGATAATCGTTTATCTGCAATGCAGTCAACCAGTACCGGCAGTGGTCATGATGCGCTGCATCAGGCAATGGATAGCGGTTGTTTTGTTTTGTTTGCCTCTAATGTTCAAGAAGCAGTAGATTTTACCTTGATTGCCCGCCATGTTGCAGAGATCACTCTGACACCTGCTTTGGTGGTTATTGATGGTGCAGAAACTGCTCTGGCAGCACAAGATGTGCGTTTGCCTTCGGCAGAACTGGTTAAGCAGTTTATCGGTCGTGCTGATGAATTAATTAAGTCACCTTCTACGGCACAAAAACAATTATTTTCGGAACAAAGAAGACGTATACATAACTGGCATGATCTGGATAGGCCGGTTTTACAAGGTGCTCTGCAGGAGCCGCAACTATTTGCTTTGGGCAGTGCCGCCAGAGAAACTTATTTTGATGATCAGGTACAGCCTGTTCTGGAGCAGGCCTTTACACACTATGCACAACTCACTGCGCGTCAGTATACTTCAATCTCTACTTATGGACTGAAAAAAGCAGATATTATTGTTATTGCTCAGGGTAGTGCAATTGAAACGCTTAAAGCCTGTAGTGACTATTTAAACAGTCTAAAAAAGAAAAACTCAGCAGGTATTAAAAAAATCAATCTGGGTATTATCGGCCTGCATAGTTTAAGACCATTTAACTCCTCCGAACTGGTTGATGTCATCACTCAGAATAAAACTGCTGCTCAACAGTTAATTGTACTTGAGCGTATGAACGTCGCATTGGCTGATGATGCACCATTAATGCGTGAAATTCGTGCGGCTCTACAAAAGTATGAACAGCAAAATGCTTCAACACAGGCACAGACAAACAAATTACCTCAATTGCGTTCGGTCATTTATGGACTTGGCGGCAGTGCTTTAAATATTTCTGATTTATGGACACTGTTTGACAGAATATCAACACAGACTGACAGCAGTGCTGTTCAAAGCCAGTATTTAGGCGTGCCTTTTATTTCCTATGATATAAAGAATGCCGGAAGTAAAACAAAGGAATATCATCCTAAACGTCAGGTCATGCTGGATACCTTAGAACGTTATTATCCGCATATTAGTGAATTGGGTATCAATGCTAAGGGTAATGAACATGACTTGTGTTCAGTGTCAACGGATTCTATTAGTTTTGCTATTAGCTATCTTTCTGACAATAACGCATCCACTTCCTATGCTATGGATTTGTCTACCTATCTGCATAAGTTAAAACAAAGCTTTATACGCAGCAGTATTTCATCATCCTGGGAACAATGGTCAAAACGACAAACTGATTATATTACTCAGTCTGAAACACCTTATGCCATCGGCAGTGCCGGTCTGGTTAATTTCTTTATGCTGCTATCTGCTGATGCAAAGACATTATTAGCAGCCTGTCGGAAGCTGAATGATAACGGTACTTTGATTTTTAACGGCATGATTTTTAACGGCATGATATTTAACGGTATGATTTTTAGCGATAATATAGTTTCAGATTCTGTTAGTGATATAGCTGTTATTGAGCAGAGTCTTCAATTAATTAAAGAGAAAAACCTGACTCTATATAATACGGGTACATTCTTTTGTGAACAAACAGATGATGAACAAAATGATGGGGAACTTGTCTGGGAACAAATGCTGGCAACACTGACTGCTGTGTTAGTTGATAATAACCATATCAATCTTAAAGCCCGGAAAATCATTTCTCTTAGAGAATCCCTGCTTGCTGTGGTTGAAGCGAATTCAAGCCATGTCACAAATAAAAAAGAAGAAGCATTTAAAGAGACTTTTAATGCCTTAATAGAAGAATTATCACCTTATCAGTCAGAAAAACAGTTAAAAGCCGTTATCAGAGGTATTGCCGCCAATTCTCAAGCAGGTAGCATAGAAACAGGCTCTGGTATTCCTGAGATGGTAAAAAATCTGGGTCAGGCTTCTGAATCTTATGACAATCTGCCTCGTTTTTGGGATCAGGTCGGCGTATTACATCAAATGGGTGATTCTGATCAACTGACGGCTGATCCCTATCTGGCAACAGGTACTATGCCGTCACTTAGTGCGACATTTAATGATATGAGTCAATATCGTTCTGCATCGTTACCGGTATTTAATCCAAAAGCCTGTACGGCCTGTGGTGAATGCTGGTCAAACTGTCCTGAAAGTGCGATTGCCAGTGTGGCAATCAATCCAAAAGCATTGCTTGAAACCGGCATAAAATTATCCGGAGCAGATGCCTTACGTTCAGTATCTTCTAAACTGGCTTCTCAAATTGCCAAACGTTGTCGTAATAATGAAATTGATGTACTTAATGGCGGTGACTTGCTCAGTGATGCTTTTGACTGGTTCAAAGCAAAGTCAGGCATGCCTGAAGAACGTATGCAAAGTATTGAAGCTGACTTTAACAAAGCCCATTCTGCGATTGCTGATTTACCCGTTGTTGCCAGTGATTTGTTATTTTATTCGCAGGAGAAGAAACAAAATGATTCAGGTGAATTTCTCTCACTGGTCATAAATCCTGATAGTTGTAAAGCCTGTGGACTGTGTGTCGAACTCTGTATAGCAGAAAAAGGTTCGGCACAATCACACGATGAGACACAAGTATCTGCATTAAGTCATTATTACCATGAGAGTGAAGATGACACTCCTCAGATCACTCAGGAACAGCTGCAAAGCAACTATAAAAAACAATGGCAAATATGGCAGAAAACACCGGACACTGCTTCTGCAACCATTGAACGTATTCTTGATGAACAGTCTATGGCAGCGGGTAGTGCGCTCATGTTATCCCGACATAATGCCTTTGCATTATCCGGCGGTGATCAGGGTGAATTAGCCTCAGGCGAAAAGATTGCCATGAGACAGTTGTTAAGTGCAACTGAATACCATCAACAGCCTTTGTTATATCAATTTATTGCAAAACTGGAACAGTTAAGAAATGAACTCAAGAATGAAATAAACAATAGTTTATCAGAGGCTCTGCCAACAGATAATTTAACCTTACTGGCTGAAAAATTATCTGATTTAAAAACCCGTCAGGTTGATTTAACGACCTTATTGGAACAAAATAAACAAGTCATGGATACAACATCCATTGATGCACTCAGAACACATCAATTAGTGACACTGGTTTTACAGATCAATGAATTACACTGGAAATTATCCGAAGGTGTTTATGGTATTGGTCGTGCCCGTTACAGCTTATGTATAACATCCAGTTCTATTGCTGCCTGGGCAGGTACCTTTCCTCATAATCCGTTCCATGTTCCTGTTAATATTGACGTTACAGGTGAGAGTGCGCAAGTTGCTGCAGGCCTGATGCAGGGGCAGATTCAAGATGTTTTATCTGCTGTGAGTATTATGCGTCAGGCGAAAGCCGCTATTGATCCTCGTTATGCAAAACAAACAGACAAACTGGATCATCTTGAATGGCATGATCTGAGTGAAGAAGAGCAGCAGCTCTGTCCTCCTTTATTTTTAGTGGGTGGTGATGACTTATTAGGTTCACACGGCTTTTCACAAATCGCCTTACTACTCAACTCATCATATCCTGTAAAAATAGTTGTTTTTAATGAGCTGGATAGCGGTCTGGCGACCAGTGGTCTGCATGAATACCGACTCAATCGTCGTCAGGATTCACGTAATAATCTGGCTATGATGGCAATGTCACAGCAGCATGCCTATGTTGCACAGACTTCTATTGCTGATAATAACCATTTTCAACAAAGTGTTCAGCAACTGCTGAGTAATAATAATGCCGGTTTGATCTGTGTTCACACGCCAAGCCCGCAACGACATGGCTTTAAACCAGAGCACACCATCAGACAGGCGGAACTGGCTGTTCAAAGTGGTATGTATCCTTTGTATCAATACAATCCTCAGGATGAGGGTGTATTTGGAACTCGTCTTTCTTTGCATGAGAGCATTGCACAAAATAGCGCAGACTCCACAGCAGCATCAGAGCTGAATCCCGTGCACTGGGCGATTAACGAAAAACGCTTTCAAGCACATTTTAGCGAACTGGCTGCCAATGCGGTACAGCCTGTTGAATTATCTGACTGGTTAAAGCTGACTACAGCTGACAAAGATAAGAAAACACCTTTTGTTGTCCTCTCTGATGATGCTGATGATAAAAAAATTGCCATCAGCAAAGACTTTGCTTTAATGGTGAGCACTCAATACGATGTACGGCGCACCCTGCAGGAGTTAGCAGGAATAGAAACACCGTTCACTGATTATGTTGAACAATGCGTTGCCGAACGCCTGAGTTCAGAGCATCAGGCAGATTTAGATGCATTACGTGCAGAATATGAAGCTAAAATTGCTGTCATCAATGCCACTCATCAAAGTGAAACTCATACTAAAATACGTAATCAGTTATTAGGACTTGCCGGCTATGATGCGAGTAATCTGAATTAGTATTCGCCTATTTACGGATGAACACTAACTAAATAATTCGACATCAAGCCTTAATAAGGATCAATTTGTACATGTTCAACTTTTTTTCATTAGGTCAGAGTTTTTCTCATGGTGTGCATCCGCCGCATCATAAGGAGCAGACAGAAGACTTGCCTATTCAACGAGTGCCTTTTGTCAGTCGTTATGTCATGCCTTTAGGGCAGCATATTGGTGTTCCGGCTGAGCCTGTTGTAAAAGTGGGTGACACTGTACAACGTGGTCAATTAATTGCCCGGCCTAATGGTTTTATTTCTACTGCTCTACACAGTCCTGTTACGGGAAAAATCACTGATATCGGTATGCATCGCTATATTGATGGATCGTTTAAAGCAGCGATAGAAATTGCGGCTGATCCCTATGCAACACAGCATTTTTCTGCGCCAGCTGAACAGCATAAAATCAATGTACAGGATCTGAGTATTGATGAATTTATTAATGCTGTACAACAATCCGGTATTGTTGGTATGGGCGGGGCGGCTTTTCCCAGCCATGTTAAATATTCAATTCCTGATGAGCAGCAGATAAAT
>WTAX01000455.1 GCA_013139395.1 Gammaproteobacteria bacterium
TGGCCGCTATGTTCCCATTTACGGAAACGATCCACAACAAAGGTGAGTCCGGATGTGGTCTCTGTTAAATAGGGTGTGTCAATTTGTGCTATATTTCCCAGACAAATGATTTTTGTGCCGGGGCCCGCACGGGTGATCAGTGTTTTCATTTGTTTTGAGGTAAGATTTTGTGCTTCATCAAGAATGATGTAGCGATTTAAAAAGGTTCGACCACGCATAAAGTTGAGAGAGCGAATTTTAATCCGGTTTGCAAGCAAATCATTTGTGGCCTGTTTGCCCCATTCACCGGCTTCCTCACTGTGAGTTAACACTTCCAGATTATCCATTAATGCGCCCATCCATGGAGCCATTTTTTCTTCTTCAGTACCGGGTAAAAAACCAATATCTTCGCCAACCGATATTGTGGTGCGAGTCATAATGATTTCCTGATAGATTTTTTCATCCATAACTTGAGCCAGACCAGCGGCCAGAGCTAATAAGGTTTTTCCTGTGCCCGCCTGTCCAACCAGAGAAACAAAGTCAACTTCTGGATCCATTAATAAATTAAGTGCATAGTTTTGTTCCTGATTTCGGGCAGCAATACCCCAAACACTTTGTTTTTCAGAATAAAACTGACGAACTTGCTCAACAATGGCGCCTTCTTCAGTGTTCTCTCTGACAATGGCTTCAAAACTATTATCATCACCAATAGAAATAATTTCATTAGGCTGCCATTTTTTGACTTCGTCACCGCTGATTTTATGATAGGTGTGTCCATCTTCCGTCCAGCTATCAACTTCTTTATCATGTAAGTCCCAAAAACTATCAGGTAGTTTTAGTACTCCGCTATAGAGGAGGTTAACATCTTCAAGCACCTGATCGTTATTGTAATCTTCAACTTGAATGCCAATGGCTGCGGCTTTAATGCGTAAGTTAATATCTTTACTGATAAGAACCACTTTGGGTAAATTAGTATCGGCTTGCAGGGCAACAGTAATACCTAGAATATCATTATCATTTTTTTGTCCGGGAAGCGTGATAGGAATTTCTGTTGAGATATGGGTGGTTTGTAAAAACAATTTTCCACTGGCAATAAGAGCCTCTTCACTATCTTCATCAATGCCTATTCGCAGGTTGAGATCTAAGCCGTTTTTTATTTCTTCGGGAGTAGAGCCGGAGATCAGATCATCCAGAAAACGACTTGCCTGTCGAGCATTACGGGCAACTTCTGAATGGCCTTTTTTATTGTTGTCTAATTCTTCTAATACTACCATGGGTATGAACAAATCATGTTCAGAAAAACGAAACAGGGCACTTGGATCATGAATTAAAACATTAGTATCCAATACGAATAAACGCTTTTCATTATTATCGTCTGCATTTTCCATCATTCTATTAGTTCCCTGTTTGTTTAAACATGAGTGTGTTAAATCTGTTCAATGGCTTCAAGTACCTGAGCTATATGTTCTTTTACCTTTACTTTGCGCCATTCGTTAATGAGTATGCCATTTTTATCAATTAAGAAGGTGCTTCGTTCTATGCCCATATGAACTTTACCATAAAGCTTTTTTTCTTTTATGACATCGAATAAATTACAAATTGTCTCTTCTTTATCTGAGATAAGGTCAAAAGGAAATTCATGTTTGGCTTTAAAATTTTCATGTACTTTAACGCTATCTCTTGAAAGGCCAAAAATCTGAATGCCTTTCTTCTCAAAAGCCGCATAATTATCTCGAAAATCTTTGCCTTCCTGAGTACAGCCAGGTGTATTGTCTCGGGGATAGAAATAGATTAATAGGGGAGTGCCCTTGTAGTTGCTGAGTTTAAAATCAATGTCGCTGCTTGCCTGACCAGAAAAATCAGGTATTTTTTTGCCTATTTCAACTTGGCTCATAGTTATCCTTTAGCTTTGTTAGTTCGTAATAATAGTCTTAGACCTTAGGGCCGCGGAAATAATGATTCATCCCACCTAGCTTGCCCTTTTGCCCAGATTTGTCGTTGTATCAAAGGTTGCGTAGAACAACTACGCCCCGAAGGAAGTGCCCTTGGGGTATGCGCCCTTCGCTTAAAGCGCCTACTTTTGGTAATACGCCTAAAATCTGAACAAAATGCCTGTGCTATTTGGGACAAATCATTTTTTCCGAGGCCCTTATAATCTGGGTGCTTCGATTGATGCATCAAGATTCATATCATCACAGAGATCTAAAAAGTCTTCTCTGAGATCATTAATGATAATAGATTGGGGTACGGCTATGATCATTTCAATGGCAAACATCTGTGTGCCTGTGTGAGGTGCCGGATAACGATCAGTTTGCAGACTTTGAATATTAATTTCACGTGAAGAAAAGAAATCAGCAAGTTTATAGACAATGCCGGGATTATCCATCGCCAAAACCTCGACAATATAAGGGATCTTCTTATCATCAAGTGTTCTTTCAGAAAGAGCTTTGTCACTGGTTTGCTTGGTAATAATGTTTAATTCAAGACTCGAAGCTTGCTGCTTTATAAGTTGTTCAATACGGTTTAATTCATTAGCAGTTGCTGAAATTAACAATATGATTGCAAATTCACCCCCTAACACCGTCATACGGCTGTCATCAATATTGCCATTATTTTGTACAATCAGCTGTGAAAGCTCGTTAACTATACCTGGACGATCGCTGCCGATTGCTGAGATGACCAGTTGATTTGGGTTATTTTCCATAAGACTTGATACCAGTTGTTTTTAT
>WTAX01000540.1 GCA_013139395.1 Gammaproteobacteria bacterium
AAATAAGCGCACGATTAATGTTGAAGAACTTGATACATTGAAGGGTTGATCCAGTGTTTGAAAATTATAGCGACTCACAAGTTTATCTTGCCATAGTTCTGGCACCGCTTATCGGCTCCATTATTGCCGGTGTGTTTAATGCCTATATCAGTCGTGCGGCAGCACATACTGTGACCATTTTAGGTGTTGGTATTTCTTTTATTCTGGCTTTGTTTGTTTTTAAATATTTTGCTTTTGATGGTGCTCAGGCTTATAACGAAACTGTCTATACCTGGCTTGTCAGTGATGGCATTCGTTTTGAAGTGGGCTTCTTAATTGATAATCTGACGTCAATGATGCTGGTTGTCGTCAGTTTCGTTTCCTTAATGGTGCATTTATACACTATTGGTTATATGCAGGAAGATCCCGGCTATAAACGTTTCTTTAGTTATATTTCACTGTTTACCTTCTCCATGTATATGCTGGTAATGTCTAATAACTTCCTGCAATTATTCTTTGGCTGGGAAGCCGTTGGTCTGGTTTCTTATCTGTTGATTGGTTTTTATTACAAGAAAGAAAGTGCCATTTTTGCCAATATGAAAGCCTTTCTGGTGAATAGAGTAGGTGATTTTGGTTTTATCCTGGGTATTGCCGGCGTACTAATGGTCTTTAATACTCTGGATTATGCCGATGTATTTGCTATGGCTAATTCTAAAGCTGATTTAACAATAGAGATCATTCCCGGTGACTTCTTGTTTGGTGGTGAGTGGTCAATGATGACTGTCATCTGTATTTTATTATTTATTGGCGCCATGGGTAAATCAGCCCAGGTGCCGTTACATGTGTGGCTGCCTGATTCAATGGAAGGTCCTACACCAATTTCTGCATTAATCCATGCGGCAACTATGGTTACCGCCGGTATCTTTATGGTGACCAGAATGTCACCGCTATTTGAATTATCAGAAACAGCACTATCATTTATTCTCGTTATTGGTGCTGTCACTGCATTATTTATGGGCTTTTTGGGTATTATCCAAAATGATATTAAACGTGTAGTTGCCTACTCGACATTGTCTCAGCTGGGTTATATGACCGTTGCTTTAGGTGCTTCTGCTTACTCTGCAGCAGTATTTCATCTGATGACTCACGCTTTCTTTAAAGCCTTATTGTTCCTTGCTGCAGGTTCAGTCATTATTGGTATGCACCATGTTCAGGATATTCGTAAAATGGGCGGCTTGAAGAAATATATGCCGATCACCTATTGGACTTCATTACTGGGTACTCTTGCTCTGATTGGCTTCCCGGGTTTCTCAGGTTTCTATTCAAAAGACAGTATTATTGAAGCCGTTCATGCATCGTCTATTGCTGGTTCTGATTTTGCTTATTATGCTGTTTTAGCCGGTGTATTTATTACCGCTCTTTATAGTTTACGACTGTTCTTTATTGTGTTTCACGGTGAAGAGAGAATGGATCATCACACTAAAGAGCATTTAAAAGAATCTCCCTGGGTTGTTACCGTACCATTAGTATTACTGGCTATTCCTTCTGTCATTATTGGCGGCATGACCATCAGCAGTGTGTTATACGGTGATTATTTCAACAATGTTGTCATTGTGCAGCAGGCTCATGATGTCTTAGGACACTTAAAAGAAGATTATCATGGTCCTTTATCTATGATTCTGCACGGCATTACTTCAGCACCATTTTTTCTGATGGCTGCGGGTATTGCAACGGCCTGGTATTTGTATATGAAAAATCCTGAACTGCCAGGAAAGATCAAAAACTCATTTGGTTTAATTTACGATATTCTTGATAATAAGTACGGTTTCGATACATTTAACGAAAAAGTAATTGCTGGTGGTACTCGTGGTTTAGGAAATATTTTTTCCAAATTCGGCGATATTATGATTATCGACGGCTTTATTGTTAATGGTTCAGCTAAAAGCGTTGCCTGGTTCTCAGGAATTATAAGACACGTACAAACAGGTTATTTATATCATTATGCATTTGCCATGATTCTGGGATTAATCGGGCTATTGGCACTGGTTATCTTTTAAGTCGCTCTGATAAGAGCTGGTTTAAGATAAGTTAAAGAATTTTTACATGATGGTTAAAAATCAGAGTAAAAATTCATAATAAAGATTTTAGTAAAAAGGGTATTTAATTCATGTTTTCAAATTTGCCGTTATTGAGTCTGGTGATTTGGACTCCCATCATCGGTGGGATGCTAGTGCTGGCAACTGGAAGTAAAAACAATATAGAAGCAAAAGTGCTGTCTTTATTGGTTTCTTTGGTGACACTGGCACTTTCAATTCCATTGTGGACACAATTTGATGTCAGTCTTGCCAGCATGCAGTTTGAAGAATTAATCCCATGGATTAGTAGTTTTCATATTAATTATCATATCGGTATCGATGGCATCTCCATGCCGTTGATTCTGCTCACCACGTTTATTACAGTTATCGTAATTATTGCCGGCTGGAAGGTGATTACTTATAAAACCGCTCAATATATGGCGGCTTTCTTAATTCTTGAAGGATTAATGATTGGTGCTTTTGCCTCTGTGGATGCCATGCTGTTCTATGTATTCTGGGAAGCACTATTGATTCCAATGTTTGTCATTATTGGTATCTGGGGCGGTCCAAATCGTGTCTATGCCACTATTAAGTTTTTTCTTTATACCTTTTTGGGTTCCGTGTTAATGCTGATATCTCTGCTGTATATGTATATGCATGCAGTGGAAGTAAATGGTGTTGGTACATTTAATATTCAGGATCTGCATAAACTACCACTGGCATTAAATGCACAGATATTAATTTTCTTATCATTCTTATTAGCCTTCGCAGTAAAAGTACCTATGTGGCCGGTACATACCTGGTTACCGGATGCGCACGTTGAAGCACCGACAGGCGGTTCAGTGATTCTGGCTGCTATTATGTTAAAACTGGGTGGTTATGGTTTTGTCAGATTTAGTTTGCCAATTACTCCTGATGCCAGTATGACACTGGACTGGCTGGTTATTCTATTATCATTAATCGCTATTGTTTATATTGGCTTTGTTGCCCTGGTTCAGGCTGATATGAAGAAGCTGATTGCTTATTCATCAATTTCGCATATGGGCTTTGTTACCTTAGGTTTCTTCCTGTTATGGAAGATCACCGACAATACCGGCTCAGCCTCAGGTGCTGTTCTGGGCCTTGAAGGTGGTATGGTGCAAATGATATCACACGGCTTTATCTCTGCCGCAATGTTCTTAAGTGTTGGTGTTTTATATGACAGAATGCATTCACGTATGATTAAAGATTATGGTGGTGTAGTGAATACTATGCCTGCTTTTGCCACCTTTGCGGTATTTTTTGCTATGGCGAATGCCGGCTTGCCGGGCACTTCAGGTTTTGTGGGTGAATTTATGGTTATTATGGCAGCCTTTAAAGCGAATTTCTGGTATGCCTTCTTAGCTGCTATTACCCTTATCCTTGGTGCTGCTTACACCTTATGGATGATCAAACGCGTTGTCTTCGGCCCGATTGCCAATGAACAGGTTGAGCATTTAGATGATATGTCGGGACGTGAGTTCTTTATGATGCTGCTGCTAGCTGTTGCTGTGTTAATCATAGGACTTTATCCAGCGCCATTATTAGAAGTCATGCATGCCAGTATTGATAATCTGGTAGCTCATATATCTATATCTAAAATACAGTAATATAACAGACTCCTCTTCTCTTACAAACAAAGAGTCAAACAAAGAGTTAAAAAGAGAGTTAAATAGTGAGTTTAGCAGGCTCAATTTTATTTGAGCAGAAACAGGACTAGAGTAAGAAAACTATGAATTTTGTAACACCTGATTTTATGCCGGCCATGCCGGAAATCTTCTTACTGTCGATGGTGTGTGTCATCATGATCATTGATTTGTTTTTGAAAGATGAAAGCAGAGGCGCAACTTATGTGCTGTCATTAATTGCCTTAATTGCTACTGCTTTTCTGTCATTCTCTAATTTCTCAACAGAAAGCATTACTACCTTCAATGGCTCTTTTATTCTTGATCCTATGGCCACTATCTTAAAGATAGCCATCTGTATTATTGTTGTCGGCGTTTTCATCTACGCAAAAGACTACCTCAAAGATCGAAATATGTATAAGGGTGAATATTTCACCCTGGGTTTATTCGGCGTACTTGGCATGATGGTGATGGTCTCTGCCGGTAACTTCCTGACTGTTTATCTGGGCTTAGAACTGTTATCTTTATCAATGTACGCCATGATTGCCATGCAGCGTGATTCTATTGTTGCTTCAGAAGCCGCCATGAAATACTTTATTCTGGGTGCTATTGCATCAGGTATACTTCTTTATGGTATGTCCATGGTTTATGGTGTTACCGGCTCTTTGGATTTAGCAACGATCAATAAAGCGGTTTCAGGTGCTGATCGAGTGGTGATGAGCTTTGGTCTGGTGTTTATTATTCTGGGTGTTGCCTTTAAACTGGGCGCCGTACCATTTCATATGTGGATGCCGGATGTTTATCATGGTTCACCAACCTCAGTTACTTTGTATATTGCCAGTGCACCAAAAATTGCCGCCTTTGCCATGATGTACCGTCTGCTGGTTGATGGTCTGTCAGGTATGCAGGCTGACTGGCAAATGATTTTAATTATCCTTTCAGTATTATCTATGGTGTTTGGTAATATCGTTGCCATAGCACAGACCAATATTAAACGTATGCTGGCTTATTCCACGATTTCACATGTCGGTTTTATCATTATGGGTGTGGTTGCCAGTACTCAGGCAGGCTATGGTGCTGCAATGTTTTATGCCATTGTTTATGCCATTATGAGTGTTGCTGGTTTTGGTATGATTGTCCTGCTGAGCCGCGCAGGATTTGAAGCTGAAAATATTGAAGACTTTAAAGGACTTAATCAAAGAAGTCCGTGGTTTGCCTTTGTTATGATGGCTATTATGTTTTCCATGGCAGGTGTACCCCCATTCCTGGGTTTCTGGGCAAAAATTGCTGTCTTACAAGAAGCAGTTAATAGCGGTTTCCTCTGGTTGGCCATTGTCGGTGTACTGGCTTCAGTGATTGGTGCTTTTTATTATCTTAGAGTGATAAAAGCGGTTTACTTTGATAAGCCGGTTGATGAAACTCCAATACAGGCCAGTATGGATATCCGCCTGACATTAAGTTTAAATGGTATGGCTATTCTTGCTCTGGGTCTTTATCCAACAGCCCTGATTAC
>WTAX01000092.1 GCA_013139395.1 Gammaproteobacteria bacterium
CGCCTGATAACATTATTTGCAGATATTGTCTGAGGTAATGTACAATTTCACGATTTATTTGAGAGCCGATTAAAAAGGAGAATTCAGGATATGAAAACGCATCACTTTCCAGTACGAGTATTTTATGAGGACACCGATCACTCTGGGGTAGTATATTACGCAAATTACCTTAAATTTATGGAACGAGCAAGGGAAGATGTTCTTGGAATAGATGTTCTAATCAAACTTTGGGAAGAGCAAAAAATCGGCTTCGCAGTATACTCTGTTAATGTAAAATATACTGATGCTGCTGTGTTTGGTGATCAACTTGATGTACGAACAACTTTTAAAATGGAGAGTCAGTATCGTGCCATACTGAATCAGGATATCTGGAAGAAAAATGCTAAGAAACCATCAATAACCGGAGTTATAGAACTCATTTGTATCGATAAAAACAATCGCTTATTGGCATTTGAGGATGTTATTCAATTACCATTATAAGCAAAATATTTAGACGGTATTGTTACATTTTGGCTCAATGACTCTTATTATTTCTTACGTTTACTGATTCCAGGAATTTTCTCAGCTGATGCAAACTCTTTTTAGACATCGTTGTATTATGATGACTCCGATGCATGGTAAACTCAATACCATTGATAATAGTAACCAGGCTGGCCCCTGAACCTTCTCTAAATTCGGCACCAAGGTGGACCAGTAGCGACTCAATCTCTTTCCAGTGGATATTACTACTAAGATGGTCACTAAATATGGCCGAAAGTACTTTTTGGTGTTTTTTACTCATTGCCAAAACTTCCTCTAAGTTTCACTCTATTGTAGTTTAAGATTAAGAATTTAGATAGCTGTCTTTTAATTACTCTAAATGCCCATTATCAGCAACTATTGTTCTATGATCCATATTGCTTTTAAATTCCTTATTTGAAAATACTGCAACCATAGTTCAAGCCTTTTTCTATTTCAGGTAATCAGTTATTGATGAAGTTATCAAGGCTGATTGATTCAGAATGGTATTGTTCCCAGTCACAAACAACGGAAATAAAATGAAAATATCTATCTCTATCAGGTAGAGCAAATACTGACTCAAATTATTTTTCATTAAGCTCGTAAGTCATTGTTACTCTTATTCAACATAACGCTTGAGTTAACCAGAAGGAGCGTTTTTTGCGCCTATCTGGTTTAATGATTTGTTGGACGAAGCCGCTATCGCGACAGAAAAGCATAGAGCTTCCCTTACAGGTATAATTTCCGCACCCATTTTCGGGAACAATTCAAAGGAAATTATATCATGAACAATGAACAACAGTCTCGTTTTGAGAATGATTATAAGCGACATGTCAAACTGCTAAAATTACAAGGAAAAGCCCCCCGAACAGTAAAATCTTACGCTCATGCTGTACGCCGTGTCAGTAAACATTTTAATTGCCATTTGGATGAACTGACTCCTGAACAACTTCAAGATTATTTTGCACAACTAGTCGAAACACACTCATGGAGCACCGTTA
Organism: Gammaproteobacteria bacterium; assembly: GCA_013139395.1. GTDB lineage: Bacteria > Pseudomonadota > Gammaproteobacteria > GRL18 > GRL18 > GRL18. Next base: position 1,500 of record WTAX01000092.1, read on the forward strand.
AAATTGAGCGCATTGGACTGCAATTCTTTTGGCGTCATATTCTAAAAAAAGACTGGCAATGGATTAATATAGTCAAACCACCCAAAGTAAAAACTATCCCTGATATTCTAACCCCCTCTGAGATTGAAAATCTCATCACCCATACTAAAAAACTCCGTTATCAAGTTTATCTGTTAACCGTTTATTCAATGGGTTTGCGCCTACAAGAGGCTTTATCTTTGCAAGTGAGTGACATTGATGCTGAACGTCAGCTGGTTCATATTCGCCGAGGCAAGGGCGCTAAAGATCGCATGGTACCACTGCCGGATTTAACGTTGAAAGCATTACGTACCTACTGGAAAACACATCGACATCCTGATCTATTATTCCCAAATGTCAGAGGTAAAAAAGAAAATTATTACCTGGCGGAAGGTCATATGGATCGCGGTGGTGCTCAACAGGCAATGAAACGAGTCATTGAGGAATGCGGCATTAAAAAAAAGTGTCCATCCATAATTTACGCCACAGTTGGGCGACCCATCTTCTTGAACGTGGCTTAAGCCTCCGTCATATACAAGATCTATTAGGACATTCCAGTCCCACGACAACCGCACGCTACACCCATCTGACTCAGGTCACTGAAGAAAGTTCTACAGCCCAGATTGATGATTTAATCAACTCACTTCATATTCAGTTTAAGAAGGTATAGACATGGAGCTTAAACCGATTATCAGTCAGTATCAATCTGCATTCCTGAAACAATATGGCTCCCGTTTATTAGCGGGCCAACTTCAGGCCTTTCATGCTTTACACCGTTGCCGTACCCCAGATTCCGGGGAGCTTTATGTGCAATGTACTCATTGCGATGAAGCGCATTGGCGTCCTATGTCCTGTGGTCATCGCAGTTGCCCTAAATGCCAGAATTATGAAGCCAGTCGATGGCTTGAACGACAGCAGGCAAAGTTGTTACCCGTTGAGTATTTTATGGTGACTTTTACTTTGCCATATCAATTAAGAGCACTCGCTAAGCAACACCAAAAAGTCATTTATTCGCTGTTCTTTGCTTGTGTTTCCAGCACGTTGAAAGACTTTGGACTCAATCCCGATAAGCTCGGTGTTGAGATGGGCATGACCGCTGTACTGCACACTCATAATCGCAAGTTGGATTACCATCCTCATATTCATTTAGTGGTGCCAGGTGGTGGTGTGAATAAGCGTAAGAAACAATGGAAAAAGTTTAAAGGAAAGTATCTCTTTAATGAATTTTCCCTGGCTAAAGTCTTTCGTGCTCGATTTCTTGATGCGATTGTTCAAAATGGGTTTCTTATCCCTCACAAAACACCCAGAGAATGGGTAGCCAACTGTAAGCATGTAGGCAAGGGATTGCCTGCACTTAAATATCTGTCTCGCTATCTCTATCGTGGAGTGATCAGTGAGAAGAATATTGTTGCGAATCACAATGGCCTGATCACTTTTAAGTACATTGAAAGCAAGAATGGTACTACTCTATTTCGTACTCTAACTGGAGAGGATTTTCTTAATCTGATTTTTCAGCATGTTCTACCAAAGGGATTTCGACGCGTCAGAGATTATGGCTTTTTGCACCCAAACGCTAAGAAAATATTGACTCTGGTTCAACTTGTCCTGAATGTCATTATTAAAACAATTGTGCAACTCCCAAGACCTGTTTTTAAGTGCCCTAAGTGTCAGTCGCCAATGGCAATTATTACGTTTCGAAGGCCTAACAAACCCAGTTAAAACTGGAAAATAAAGCACTCTCAAGTCACCAGACATTAAAGGAGGCTAATTCAAATTCTATGGCAATGTAATCTTTTTTTGCAGCTTTTATGGCTGAGGATAAAACTCGTCAACAATAAAGTGCTCTGAGTAAAAGAGCACTTTATTCCTCTGAGTAAAAATAATATATTTTCTTATTAAGCTAAATCTCGGGCTTGTCCAACCCAGGATAAGATTGTGGTTCGTTCCTCACACAATCTATCCTTATTTGTTATGTATTTTTTGCTTTAAATTGCGCATAAATGTTTTGTGGCGCTGATTCAAAATACTTAAAAAGAGCTGGGCATAACCAGCCTTCCATATCCAGCTCTTTAAAATAGTACCAATTACCAC
>WTAX01000258.1 GCA_013139395.1 Gammaproteobacteria bacterium
AACAAAAAATTTATGTTACTTAATTAGGATATTTGGATAATTCTTAGGATAAAAATAGCGATATTTAAATTTCCGCTTTTTAGATAAATTTATATTCAGCTAAATTTACACAAATGGCAGGTTTGGGCGTTTAGCGGTGATTTCATGAATTAGAAAAAATGTGAATTACGATCTAAACTTTAAATACTAATCAGTTCTTAACCAAGTTGAAAATGACCTTAAGCACTAATTTCAGAATTAGATCAGTTTATGGCCCAATTTCCAGTTAGCAGCAATTTCAAATCATTTAAAATTGGACGTAAGAAGGTTTTCTAATCTGGTAGCTATCGACCCAAACCTGCTTAATTAACGCTTTCTTATATGCTTGGTGAAGGTATAAATCGGCATTTTTAGTGAAAGAAAATATTTGAAGTACGATCTAAAATTTCAGGTCTGAACCTGTCTAAATTTGGTCGCTCCTTGTACTTAGCTGCCATTCGAGTGATTTTAAGACCAGAAGTAAAAATCCTCCAATCACCGCTAAGTACAAAGCAATGCCATTAACTTAAGGATAACTGTTTTTTTTTCATTAACTTATAGTTATTATTCTTTCCAACAAGTAAAAATATTAGGGGATAGCTCAATGAATTCTTCAAAAAGCACTGAAAATTGTTCATTATTTGACCCGAATTGTACAAAAATTAACCACTAAAATACATTCAACTGACTTCCTTTCTCAGCATCGGAAATCTGAAAAAGATTTTACCTGAAATTGCTCTCTTACATTTCCTCGTTTGATTAGCTTTATGCTTAACATGATTAATGGCTCCATTCAAAGTGAACTGAGTCGCTTTTTTCAGGTTATTGATGACAGTCCTATTGCCATAACCTCTGTTACCACAGTAGCATTTTGCAAAGCCCGTAAAAAACTATCATACACTGCCTTTAAAGCACTTAATGCGTGTTTGATTGATACATTTTATAAGTCTTCTCAAGTAAAAAATGGCATGGCCATCGGTTATTAGCCGTTGACGGCTTAGTCACTAAATTACCTCTTAACACCCAATTATTAGAGTTTTTTAGTAAAGCCAGAAGTAATTCAACAAGACCAGTAGTACGAATTTCTCAGCTTTATGATGTCCAAAGTAAATTAAGCATTTATATACAAATTGATTCTCATGCTATAGGTGAAAGAGCTCAAGCTGTTCAACATCTAGAGCGTACAGATAAAGATGATTTGATCATTTACGATCGAGGTTATCCTGCAGTTTGGTTTTATTCCAAAGTTAATTTTCAACATTGATGACTATCATAACTTTTTACTTTCTAACAAGGCATTCAGTGCTTTACCCGCTGGAAAGCCTACTTATTAAAATCTGAAGTCTATCTGAAATTTCCTAATCATATTTTACAGGAAGACTTAGAAACATGGATTTTTCCAACATAGGAAAATAAAGAATCTACCTAAAATTAATTAAAAACTGTGATTCTGTTCAAATTTTACATATACTCTTGATTGTTCAAAAAAATAATAAAAGAACAGTTGTACTTTACTTTGTATCTCATTTGACAACTATATAAGCATATACAGATTAAATAATTTAAATTTAAGGAGGCAGTATGCAATATAAATTGCTTGCAATATCAACATTAGTAAGTGCTCTTGTGATTGGTTGTACTTCAGAGCAAACGGTTAAAAAAGATCCCCCAGCTACAGCAAAAGCAAAACCAGCCGTTATGATGGGCGCTTCAGCCAGAATGTTATCTGAAACGTGTGAAGGTTGTCATGGCACTAACGGGAACAGTTCTGGACCCGCAATTCCTTCAATAGCTGGTATGTCAGAGGATTACCTGATTGAAGCCATGGAGGATTACCGAATAGGTGATACCCAGTCAACCATCATGTCACGTATTATTAAAGGCTATACTGAAGAAGAAGTTGAGACAATGGCAAAATTTTATGCCGCTCAGCCATATAAACCTGCCAGACAGACAACAAATCCTGCCATGGCAAAAAAAGGGGAACAACTACACAATACATACTGTGAAAAGTGTCATAGTGATGGTGGTGTAAATGTTGAAGATGATAGTGGTTTGTTAGCCGGTCAATGGATGCCTTATCTCAGTTATTCATTAGAGGATTACTTAGGTGAGGATCGAATTATCTCCAAAAAAATGAAGAAAAAGCTGGATGCTCTTATTGCCAAAGAAGGCCACGCAGGCGTTAAGTCAGTCATTCAATACTATGGCAGCCATAAGTAAGGAGATAATCAATGAATAAATTTAACCGTAGAAATTTTATAAAACTATCTGGTGGTGCATTGGGTGTTGCTGCATCTGCTACCACTTTTTATACTCCTTCAGCATATGCCGCTAAAGCTCGTGTTGTCGTTGTCGGTGGTGGTATGGGAGGAGCAACTGCTGCTCGTTATATTAAACGTCTTGATCCAGCAATTGATGTCACCATCGTTGAAGCAAACCCTACCTATCATACTTGCTTTTTAAGTAATATGGTTATGGGTAATGAGAGGAAACTGGATTATCTTGCTCATGGTTATGCAGGATTGGCAAAAGAGGGTATTAACATTGTTCATGATACTGTCACAGCAATTGATGATAATTCTGTAACCACAAATTCTGGTAAAAAACTTGCTTTTGATCGCTGTATTGTATCCCCGGGTGTTAGCTTTAAGTTTATTGAAGGCCACAGCGAAGACTTAGCAAATACAAAAGTACCTCATGCCTGGAAAGCGGGTAAGCAAACTCAGTTACTACGTGACCAGATAACATCTATGAAGGATGGTGGTACCGTTCTTGTCTGCCCACCACGCAATCCATTCCGTTGTCCTCCTGGACCCTATGAACGTGTCAGTTTAATTGCTAACTATCTGAAAAAATCTGGTAAAACTAAGTCTAAGATTATCGTTCTGGATCCCAAGGACAAGTTTTCCAAATTTGGCCTATTCCGTGAAGGATGGTCAAACCATTATGGCTTTGATGGCAATAAAAACGGTGGTGAAAAATCCATGATCACCTGGGTTAAAGCTGCTGAAGGTGGAGCCATTGAAGAACTGGATGCTAAAAATATGACTGTTACTGCATCGGTTGAAGATTTTAAAGCAGATGTTATTAATATTATCCCTGATCAGAAAGCAGGTCATATCGCACATGTCGCAGGATTAGTCGACAAGTCAGGCTGGTGCCCTGTGAATCTACATACGTTTGAGTCAACAATACGTAGTAATATTCATGTTATTGGAGATGCAAGTATTGCTAAAGGCATGCCAAAATCTGGTTATGCTGCAGCTTCTGAAGCTAAAGTTTGTGCCGCTTCAGTTGTTCAGTTGTTAAACGGCCTGTCATTGACAACACCATCCTATGTTAATACCTGTTATAGTATTCTTTCAACTAACCCATCTGATGGCATCTCGGTTGCAGCCGTTTATCGCCTTAGAGAGGATGGTTCAAAAATACAAAAAGTATCAGGTGGATTAACACCAAGTGGTAAAGACTATAATGCATCACATCGTGCCCGTGAAGTTCAATATGCTTTAAGCTGGTATGAAAATATCACATCAAATACTTTTGCTGACTAGTACTCTTACTAACGCATAGTTCTCTAGGAATTTGGTCGTGTTTTTTTTAACCACGACCAAATTTACCAGAGCACCTGCTTAGAAAATCTAATTACAGATAGGATATGAACGAGTTTTTCTACCCAGTCATTCCAGCGGACAAGCCGCTGAATTTCATGTTATAAAATTTCCGCTTTGTATAAATTCAAATAATCTAGAAGTTGGTTGTTCATACATTCCTGTTAATCATAACCGTAATTTTTTTACTTTCTGAAACCATTGCTTTAAGCTCGGAATGACAGCATTAGAAATTTCTAATTTATCCGCTGTGGGTCGATTGCTATCATTTTCAGGGTTTTGAATATTGATTGTTTTATCAATTTAAAAATAGCTGCTTTCGAATACTGGACGTTAGGAAATAAAAATCCTCCAATCACTGCTAAGTACAAAAAGCGACGGAGTTATGGACTGATCAATCTTTGATTTTCAGATTGTAATCTATAAATTCTCTGATACTCGAAATCGCCGCTAAACGCCCTTAGCGACACAGATAGGAGAATGCTAATTTTCCGCTTAGGGACGGCTGCAGTAATTGACAGATTTTTTCCAGACTTAAAATCTCATTTTTCCATAAAATGACACTTTTGACCTATTGCTGTTATTCGTGAGTAGACATCATTTACAAGCATTTTCCAGAAAGCGGAAACTCACAAGAATTCAATAATAAAAGTTAGAAGATTTTCTAATTATGCAGCCATCGAACCATATCCACCGTTCCAGTACTGCATGCTGATAGTCTGATGTGAATCTTTGTTAAATTACCAGTACTCATTACTTACCGTATAGTAACTGTTAGCTTTTACATCACTGATACCTGTTGTTATCAATGATGTAAAAGCTTATTGCCAAGAGGTTTAAAATGATAATTTCTATTATAGCTGTAACAGAAAATAGATCGTTTAAAAAAGCTCTTGTTCAAGTTATGTGTCGCAATTAGTTGATTTGATTTATTGAAGAACTACTCGACTGTTCATTGAAACTTTTGAGCCAGTGTAATGTAAACAGTGTCACTAAAAACATTTCATAGATTGCTGCTAAAAAGAACACACTCACCGATGACCATATCGCAACTTCAGTGGAGATCAGGTCCATGAAATAGAATAGGAAAATGAGTGTCAACATGACTATCGAGCCGATTAGGGAGACACATAGCATGTAGCAATTGAAGGGAGGTTTAC
>WTAX01000446.1 GCA_013139395.1 Gammaproteobacteria bacterium
GTAACTATTCAGTGAGTATTTCTAATTACTAGTGTTAAGCCTATGGTCACTTATTTTTCTGACTTTGAAAACTCGCTACGCTCAGACAATCAAAGTCAGAAAAATAAGCAACCACAGGCTTTTTGTAAATAACACGCTGAATAGTTACGAAAAATTTATTATTTCAAAATAGCATCAAATTATACCAAATAAAAGAATAATACTGTTTTTTTCAGAATCTACTCAAGCAATGTGTGAAAAATCTGACAAAATTAGAACATTAATGAAATTAAATCTCCAAACCCCCAAATAAAGGTGCCTAAAATTAATAGATTAAAACCACACTTACCCATAATCCAGGTTCCCTCTTCATGGCTTCGTGCATGATGAAGAATTTTTTCATGCTTATCACTGGCCCAATCACGATAAAAATTACCATCTCTATGTGCACCACGATACCGCTGACTCAGTCTGCGGCTATTTTCAATAATTTGACTGGAGGTCAGATAAATACCTAAAATAACAATCAGACAACCTGAACGAGACAGCCACTGCCAGTCCTGATTGAAATAACTGATATAAAGACTACATAGAATAATAGTAACGGAAAGAAAGTAGATAAAAATTGCTGCCTGCCTAAGATTTCTTTTCATGTCAGTGACTCACTTTTATCAATAAAATGAAAAATTTTTACTTTAGTTTTAAAACTTAACTACTCTGCTGATATTTCTTAATTACACGTGTTAAGCCAATGGTCACTTATTTTTATGACTTTGAAAACTCGCTACGCTCAAACAATCAAAGTCATAAAAATAAGCAACCATAGGCTTTTGATTACTACATGCTGAGTAATTAAATTTTAAAACATTAATCCATTTTTTTTATGCGAATTTTCCGGCCTTTCTTTTTTCCTCTATTCGCTTCAATTTTTGCATTTTCGATAAATTCAATAATTTGATCGATAACTAATTGAGTCAGAGAATGCGGCAATAACCAACCCCAGTTCCCCATTGCCTTTTTTTCTGCCATCACAGGGGTAAGTTTTGGGTTTTGCTTACTGATTTGCTCAATTAATTTTTGCGTAATGCGTTTATCCAGTCCTTTGCCATATAATTCTTTTTCAATATAGGAATAAAATTCGTCTTCCAGTTCTACTAATGCCCCTTTAGTAAATTCATCCGGCAGCGTTTTAAACATTAAAGCAGAAACATAGGCTTCATAATCCACCCCCATTTTAACAATCCGAACGGCGATTGATTCCAGGGTATAATCAGAGGCATCCGGTGCTTTTAAAAATGAATTAATAGCGACAAAAAGAGCATCGGTCTGTTCTTCATTAAGATGCCCCTTTATTTGAAAATCAATCAGTTTTTCTAAAAACTGATGCTGTTTTGCTAAATTTCCCATCAACTTCCTATAATTCTACTATTTGGAACCACACTCACATCCTGAATATGAACTTATTTCTTACTAATAGGACAACAGGTCACATAGTTCAACGATGTCTTATCTATACATATTTTACAATTTATAGTATAAATATCTTAATTTTTCTAAGAAATAATTAAAAATATCTTGAATATCTCATGCTTTATACTAAATTGAGATGATAATAATAAGAAAAGAGAAAGTTCGGAAGTACATTATATAAGGATATATTGATATAAGATACTTAAAATAAACAGTTTAAAACACAGCTCATTCATAGTATAACTTTATCAGACTATACGTTCTCTCTCTTCAAAAATAATTATAATCACATAAAGTAGACTGGAGTGTTTGACATGCTTACCACACGCAATATTTTCCACCCTGCAAAACTATTACTTAGTTTTTTACTCTGTTTTTTAACATTACCTTCCTTAGCAGCCGATAAAATAACATTTAAGCCATTTATTTTAGCAGAACAAAGCCATTTAAAAATGGATGAAGCAAAAGCTAAGATAGTAAAACAAATCATTGAATCTCCTTTTTCGATTGTTTCTGAATATTCACCCTATGACGAAGCCCATATCTATATCATCTCTAGCGAGACATTAAAAACATTAGTTTCTAAATCACATTATGGCGGTTTTGCTGCACCACAACGTATTAGTCTGACTAAAATTAATGACAAAATTCAAATTGCTTATACAAATCCTGTTTATATGCAGCATGCTTTTCGTTTACAAGGAGTCGACATGGAGCCCATATTAAGTCAAATGAAGCAAAGTTTTGGCTTCGAACAATTTTTTGGCGGCAAAGGTTTAACCGCAAGAAAATTAAAGCGCTATAAATACAGCTTTGGCCTGGAAGACTTTGATTCATTTTATGAATTACCTGAATACGATTCCCACGATGAAGCGATTGCAGCATTAACTAAGGGCTTTAATGAACCCGGCAATGGTATTTCAAAAGTATATGAAATCAAAATTCCAGGTAAAAACCAGGTTGTTTTTGGCGTTTCAATGAGCGAAGAAACATCCGGAGTCGAAGCATTAAATACTAAAAAAACAATGGATATAGTCGATTATTTTCCACTTAAAAGAACAGCCTATTTACCTTATGAAATTATGGTTGATGGCAAAAATATTATAGCCCTGCATGCTCGTTTTAGAATTGCTTCTTACTTCTATGATTTAAAAATGTTCGGCAAACATGGTTTTGGCAAATTATTTTCAACACCCAATGCTTATTTAAAAGCTTTTACTGAAGTATCTGGCGGCTCCATGTACAAAAATGCTTCAGGGGATGGATTTATTAATTAGTGTGCATTCGCCTAAAAAAACAATTTACGGATGCATACTAATTAATGTTCCTTATTATACATTTCTCTGTTTGGAGCAATACCGGGATAAGGCAATAAGCCTTATTTAAACTCTTGCTCCATTATCTCCTGTAATGAACTCCAGTTATTATCACAACTCAACAGTTTATTGCCTTCAATATTGCGATAGCGTTTATAATAATTAATCAAACCATTGGTCGAAGAATCATGTTTAGTCTCTGGCTCATCATGAACCAGGTCAAATTGAATCTGGTTGGCAAGTTGTTTACTTAATTGCACACCCCATTGATCAAAAGAATTAATTCGCCATATTATCCCCTGCACAAAGACCTTATGTTCATACAATGCAATTAATGCCCCAAGAGTATAAGGGTTAAGCTCTTTAAATAAAATTGAGTTACTTGAACGATTTCCTTCAAACACTCTATGAGGCAATAGCAATTCAATCTCATCATCAGACAAGCCTTCTGAATTCATTTCCTGCCTTGCCTGAGCTTCTGTTTTTCCTAGCATCAACGCTTCAGACTGAGCAAAGAAGTTGGACATCAAAACAGGATGATGTCCGCAGGCAGGATTAAATGAATCCAGTGCAATTAAAAAATCACAGGGAATAGGTCGTGTTCCCTGATGCAATAATTGATAGAAAGCATGCTGTCCATTTATCCCCTGCTCTCCCCAAATGATCGGCCCGGTACAATAATCCACCTTTTCACCATCTCGATTAACATGCTTGCCATTACTTTCCATATCAAGTTGTTGTAAATAGCTGGGAAAGAGACCTAAATAATGATCATAGGCCATAAAGGCATGAGTGTGAATACCAAAGAAATTATTATGCCAAATGCCCAGTAAACCAAGTATTACAGGCATATTTTCTTCTAAAGGTGCGCTGCAAAAATGCTCATCCATTTTAGCTGCACCTTCCAGTAATTCTTTAAACGCCGCCATACCTATTGCAATTGCAATGGATAAACCAATGGCTGACCATAAAGAGTAAAGGCCGCCGACCCAGTCCCAAAACTCAAAAATATTGTGTTTATCAATACCAAAACGCTGCACTGCCTCAATATTGGTTGAAACAGCAACAAAATGCTTTTTAATAAACTCCTTGTTTTTCACTCTTGAAACAAACCAGCCCCGTGCTGTCACCGCATTAAACATCGTTTCCGGTGTCGTAAAACTTTTTGATGAAATAATAAACAACGTAGTTTCTGAATTTAATAGACTGAGAGTTATAGTGGACCCATATTGATGAATTGAAACCACTTAAAATTGTAACTATTCAGTGAGTATTTTTAATTACTAGTGTTAAGCCTATGGTCACTTATTTTTCTAACTTTGAAAACTCGCTACGCTCAAACAATCAAAGTCAGAAAAATAAGCAATCACAGGCTTTTTGTAAATAACACGCTGAATAGTTACTTAAAATTTACCTTTACTTTGCCTTAATCAGCTTTATTTTCCCAAAAAAATCCCCAACTTAGTATAGTATCAATTTAATACCACAGACTCTCTGATAAAAAAGCATTTTAAAGGTTAATATTTAT
>WTAX01000542.1 GCA_013139395.1 Gammaproteobacteria bacterium
TTGTCTGGCGAATAAGGCTTTTGTTTGAGTAGTGATAATACTGATCCGGATTCGTTGAGGTGAGGGATATGTGAATAAAAAAAACCGGGAAACCCCGGCTTTTTTATGGTGAGTTCAGGGTGCTGAAATATTAAAACTTAAGCAGTCCTTTGAACTTATCACCAAACTTTTCTTCTAGTTTTTTGTTTAATTTCTCTTCTACTTTTTTCTTTACTTCCTGCTCAAGCACTTTGCTTATATTTGCTTCTTCAGAAAGGTCAGAAAATTTACCTTTGATGGTGTATGGGATTTCTTTGCTGGTTAAATCGGCTCCTTGTGATTTACCATCAATTTTTAAGCTATCAAGTAAAATAACCGTTAAAGTATAGTCCATATACTCTTTGGGTAAGTCTATATAACCTTTTCCCTTGACACTCATTAGCGGTGATTGGCTGGCGAGATCATTATTGTGAATAACCCCATTTTTAATAGCGAGTGTCCCTTTTAACTCGGTAAATTTTGTGTTCTTATCCTGGCTATCAGTAGGTGGTGCTGTACCTCTATAGAGAGCTTGTGCTTTTCTTAAGGTGGTTAATATATCTAATTTTTTGATATGACCATCAGTAACCAGTAATTTTGCTGTGCCATTACTATTTTTTACCAAACGGTCTTTATCATTACCGCTGGTTGTGATGTTAGCGCTAATGTTAGCGGCTCCGGTAAATTCCTGGCTGCCTGTTGTGTCCTGTAATAAGTCACCGATTTGAACATGTTTTAATTCATTGACGATTTTGAGTTTAGGTGTTTTGCCGCGTGCATCAATATCGGTTTTTAAATTAATTGTGCCCTGGTAAAGATCGGCTTTTAAGGGAGCTAATTGAACCAGTCCGTTATTGCCCTTTAAAACAATAACCACATTACTCATTTTTGCACCACCGGCAATAAATTTAGCAATGGTTAATTTACCGCTAAGGTTTAATTGGCGCAGTGTCTCAAGCGGGAATATTGCTGCAGTTGATTGAGTAGTGCCGGCAGCCTTTTTCTTTGCCGCAGATGCTGGTTTTGTCTCAGCTTTAGCAGCTGCGTCTTGCCCCGCAATGGCATAATAATCCAGGTTTAATTGATTGAGTGTTAAATCAAAGCCATAGAATGGTTTGTTAAAATTCTTGATTGAGGCACTGCCTTTTAATGAAGTGTCATCAAGATTGGCTTCAAGAGCACTGATGGTGACAGCATCCTGGGTGCCGTTAAAGGTGAGTTTCGCATCAGCTGAGTTGAGTGCTTTTGCTTCTTTCATTTTTGGTAAGGCGGCACCTAGCGTGGCGGCCAGTTGTTTAGGTGAAAATGGGTCAATGCTTACCTGACCGTTAAATTCTGGTGAGCTATCCAGTTTGCTGGCGTGAAATAAACCATTAATAACCATATCAAATGAGGTCAGCTTCATTTTGTTAATATCGAGTACCTGAGTCTTACCATTAAAGTTAATATCACCGCTTAATGTGGTTTTATTAGCCCCGCCGGGTAATACATCACCGGTTAAATCCAGTGACAGTTCAGTGCCGGGTAGTTGAAACAGCTGCTTAGATAGTGAAACCGTAGGGGAACTCTTGAGAGTAAAATCGCCTTTTATCGCAGGGTCACTGATTTGAATATGGGTTGCAACGCTTAGCTTAAATGGCTTGTCTTCTATCAATTCACTGATAGTAATATTGCTTTTTGATAAGCTGACGCTTTGCTTCGCCTGTTCGTCAGTCCAGGTGATAAGGGCATCGGAGATGCTGAGTCCGGCAACGCTGATGGCTGGCATTGCGGCTTTATCTGCTGTTGTGTCTGCAGCTGGTTTTTCGGCTTTAGCAGGAGCAGCTTCTTGCTCGCCGGAAAGATCGCTCCAGTTGGTGACACCCTGTTTGTTTTTTACCAGGTTTAATTCCATGCCGGCTAATTTGATTTCACCAATATCCAGACGGTTATCGGTTAATAAGGGCATGATGGCCACATATAAAGAGGCACTCTGCATGCGGGCAAATGGTTTATCAGCGAAGCCTTTTGCATTGCTCAGTTCTATTTTCCCCAGCTCCAGAGAAACGGATAAGGGCAGGGAAATAGAGAGATCAATGTCACCCTCTATGGTTAAGGTTCGTCCTGTTTTATCTAATACTTGCTGAGCAATTTCATCTTTATAGTCATTAGGGTCAACCAGAATAGGGATCAAGATGCCTGCAAGCACAACGATAAGAACGAGTGAAGCAACGATCCAAAGGAGTATTTTGAGCAATTTTGTCATTTATTTTTACCAGTTTGGGTAAGGATTTAAGATAATAAGGTTCAGACCATAAGTGATGTAAGTTTATATTAAAATATAATCAGTGAAGTATAGCAACTCATGGTGAGCAAATGTGTGCATATTAGGGCCTTGGAAATAATAAATGTTCCAGTTTTACTTGCCCTTTTATCCAGCTTCTGTGTTGTGATAAAGGTTGCGTAGGCTGACTATGCGCCCTTTATCACGCCTTGAATCTGAATAAAATAGCG
>WTAX01000339.1 GCA_013139395.1 Gammaproteobacteria bacterium
CACTGCACTCAATGTGGATTTAACAGTAAATCAATGTATTGGCATTGTCCAGGCTGTAAATCCTGGAGCTCTATCAAACCCATTCAAGGAATCGAGGGCGAGTAAAAAGATGAGTAAAAATTGTAACTACTCAGCTTAACAAACGACATTTAGAAATACACGCTTCTAAGTTACAAAAATATAAGTCTTTGTATTTTATATGTTTTGTAACTTGCAGATGGTTAGCCGTTTTACGGCTTGGGTTGCTGAATAGTTACAATTTATTTAGGATTAAGCCTTAAGTCTATCATATTTCACTTTAATTTTGTCCGTGTTCACGTTTAAATTGACATATCGACATAAGTCGATATATTATATGTAATTAAGTCTATATATAGTTTGGTGAATATGAATACCATTGATTTTTTCAAAGCACTTTCAGATGAAACCCGTCTTCGTTGTTTATCATTATTAGTTAATAAAGGGGAGTTGTGTGTCTGCGAGCTTACTTATGCACTAAATTTATCGCAGCCGAAAATATCTCATCATCTGTCTAAACTACGCAAAGCTCAATTAGTCTGTGATCGCAAAGAAGGCTTATGGATTTATTATCGTATTAATAATGAGTTATCCTCATGGTTTATTGAAATACTGGAAGCAACAGCTAAAGGTATTGAAAATGACAAACCCTTTGTCACTGATATACAGACTCTGGCAGCGATGCCTGAGTGAGTTACATAATCCTGGAATAAATTAAGTTATATCTTTTAAAATGGAGAAACAGAATGACGGTTAAAGTTGGTATAAATGGTTTTGGTCGTATGGGACGCTTAGCATTACGTGTCGGGTGGGATCGAGCTGAGCTTAACTTTATTCGTATTAATGAGACAGCAGCTGATGCAGCTGGCTGCGCTTATTTACTTAAATTTGATTCAGTTCATGGCACCTGGGAGCATGATGCACTAGCCGCTAATGACTCAATTCTAATCAATGATCAGTCTATTTTACATTCATCAAATACTGCTATTGCTGATACTGACTGGTCAGACTGCGATATTGTTATTGAAGCAACCGGTAGTCACCATAAAAAGCCAGAGACTCTAAATACATATTTTGAGCAAGGTGTAAAAAAAGTTATTGTAGCAGCCCCCACAGAAGGTGCACTTAATATTGTCTATGGTATTAATGATGATCTCTATGATGCATCAATCCATCATTTAATAACAGCAGCCTCTTGTACAACTAATTGTCTGGCACCTGTAATTAAGGTCTTACATGAAAAAATTGGTATTGTGCATGGTTGTATGACAACGATACATGACATCACCAATACACAAACAATTATTGATAAAGGCCATAAGGACTTACGCCGTTCCCGTGCCTGTAGTCAATCTCTTATCCCGACTTCAACCGGTTCTGCTAAAGCCATTACAAAGATATTTCCTGAGCTTGAAGGTAAGCTTAATGGGCATGCTGTTCGTGTACCTATACTCAATGCTTCATTAACTGATTTTGTTTTTGAAGCAGCTCGTCCGGTCACTATTGAAGAAGTGAATGATTTATTTAAAGAAGCAGCAGAGGGTGAATTAAACGGCATATTAGGTTATGAGGAGCGACCATTAGTTTCAGTGGATTATCTTAATGATCCTCGCTCCTCAATCATTGATGCACTATCAACTATGGTGATTGATAATACACAGGTTAAGGTTTATGCCTGGTACGATAATGAATGGGGTTATGTTAATCGTATGATGGATTTGACTCAAAAAGTCGCTGTAAATTTGTAACATGTTTAGTCAGATTGAGCAGGGTATGCGCAACTATTTAATAGTCACCAGCGGCTATTGGGCTTTTACCATCACTGATGGTGCTATTCGCATGTTGGTTGTTCTTTACTTTCATCTATTAGGCTATTCTCCCTTTGAAGTGGCCATGCTGTTTTTGTTTTATGAATTCTTTGGCATTATTACTAATCTTGTTGGCGGATGGCTGGGTGCTCGTATTGGTCTCAACCTTACAATGCATATCGGTATGGGCATGCAGGTAGTTGCACTAGTATTACTCACTGTACCTGACAGCTGGTTATCCATACCCTATGTAATGGCTGCGCAGGCACTCTCTGGTATTGCTAAGGATTTAAATAAAATGTCAGCCAAGGCATCGGTTAAAACGATGCTCACTCACAGTGATAATACTAAACTCTTCAAATGGGTTGCTGTTTTAACAGGTTCTAAAAATACCCTGAAAGGTGGCGGCTTTTTCGTTGGTGCAGTACTTTTAGATTGGCTGGGATTCAGAGGTGCATTAGCAATACTGGCAGGTTTGTTATTTATTGTGCTGATTGTAACAGTCATACTATTACCAACGGGTGTTGGTAAAATGAAATCCAAACCAAAATTTACCCAGGTTTTTTCAAATATTGCAGCTATTAACTGGCTCTCGGCAGCACGCTTTTTCTTGTTCGGTTCAAGAGATATCTGGTTTGTGGTTGGATTGCCGGTTTATCTTTATGAAATTCTCGGCTGGACATTATCTCAAGTTGGTGCCTTTATGGCTTTATGGATCATTGGCTATGGAATGGTTCAGGCCAGTGCTCCAAAATTACTGCAATACAGTCATCATGGTAATGGTCCTGGTGGGGGTACTGCACGTTTGTGGGCATTTATACTTGCTGTTTTTCCTATGGGGATAGCGTTGGCACTGATGCTGGGATGGCCGCCTGATAGTGTAATAATTGTCGGTTTAATTCTCTTTGGTTTTGTCTTTGCTATTAATTCTGCAGTCCATTCTTATCTGATCCTTGCTTATTCTGATCACGATAAAGTAGCGATGAGTGTGGGCTTCTACTATATGGCAAATGCCGGTGGTCGTCTTGCCGGTACCATTTTATCTGGCTGGGCCTATCAGACTCAGGGGCTGATAGGATGTTTATGGTGGTCAACAGCTTTTGTTTTAATTGCTGCTGTTCTCTCCTTTGCTCTTCCGGAAATAAAAACAGATAAATAAATTCACTCCCACCCTAAAAAAAGGGGAGAGGTGGACATATAAGTTAAAAAGGCAAATATATTTCCTGTGCACTTTCCATTATTTCAATGGCTGTTTCTAAGTCAAGCTGATCCGGGTTCTCTGTTGATTGCTCCATCAGTTTTTCAAATAATTCAGCCTGTTCCCAGGTATGATGATTACCATGTTCATCTTGAACATAGGCCGCCCAGGGGATGAATTTTGTCAGAGGAAATACCTGTCCTTCCTGAGGTGATATATCGACATTCAAACCAGATATAAACAGTATTTTTTTGTTTTTGTAGCTAGGCTCTTGAATTATAGTCCTGAAGGCCCGGTCAAATTCAACCTGAGTATTTGCTTGTGCCGCAGTTAGTGAAGGCCATTTGGAGGTAACAACATAGGGCATGACATTGATAAGATTTTTTTCTAAATGGTCACGCCCTTCTTGATGATGGCTAATACTACGTTTGAAATAGAACAGATCAGGATGAAGATGTTTACCAATGGCTTCAACCTGACCATCTTTTAAGGTATCAGTATTGTAATAATCAAGTAATGCTGTTGCAGCAGAAAAAACTTTTGCAGTGCTTTTGGAGAGTTCAGGAGTTGGTTTACCTTGTGCGTCGACTTTTACAATTTTTTCTAAATTAAGTAATAATCCTTCTTCACGGTCTGCATGTAATAAGAGGTTGTCGATGATAACTTTAATCTCATCATTCTCTCGGGTTAGAAAAATATTTTGATTGGCAAACTCATATTCATGAATATACCACTCCAAAGCACCTCCGATTTTTCCGCAATTAGATGTTTCACATGCATCACCTGTCTGAAGCCTGCGATAGACACCAAATCGCTCATTAACAGGATCATAACCAACATGGCTGGCCTGAATAATCACCAGATCTTTTCCGTGATGTGCATGTGGTGCATGTCTATCAGTAGCAACAATGCCACCCACTAAACCATGATTAAATGGAAATGTACCAAAGTGTTTGGCAATTAAAATTATCGGATAACCCTGACTCTCATCCGAACAAAATGCCCTGGAGGGCATAATTTTCCCCGCTTTAAACCCCAATGATTTTGCTAGATTATACACCCTTGGCATGAAGCGACTATAGCGCATCGATACACTGGCCATATGGTAGGCGCCTAATAGGCTGGAAATTGAACTGTTTGTACCATACATATTATTGCTCCGCTGTTGCTTTATTCACGCTATTGCTTTATTCACATTGTTGCTTTATTCAATTGTAAAGAAATTAAGAGCAATTTGTCTACAGCTAATAGCACTTAACTACAACAATCTGGCTGCGAATATTGATATCTTTAGAAGAACAGCTAAGCTAATAGAAATAGTTTTTTGAATAAATTGAGTATTAATATGATGATAAGCAGTAAAATAATTCAATATCTGATCATTATTTTATTACTCTTTGCAATTAATGGCTTTGTCAGTTCAGCGCAGATAACCAATCAGGATAAAACCAGTAATTTTGATATTGATGTTGTAATTGATGGCTTAGGCATTCCGTGGGGTCTGGCTTTTTTATCTGCTGATAAGCTGATTTTTTCACAAAGAAATGGCAAGATTGGATTAATTAATCTCAAACAAAACAAACTGGTCTGGCTGACAAATTCACCTGCAGTTTATCATAATGGCCAGGCTGGTCTTCTTGATGTCGCTGTACCAGATGATTACGTGCAAGCGGGATGGATATATTTTACCTATAGCAAATCTTTCGCAAACAAAAGTGCTACAGTATTAGCAAGAGCACAACTTGAAAATAACAGCTTACAAAATTGGCAGGATATTTTAGTTAGTCAATCATTAGAAAATACTAACTATCATTATGGCAGCCGAATAACCTTTGATGAAAAAGGGCATGTCTATTTCTCTATCGGTGATCGAGGTAAGCGTCCTAATGCGCAAAATCTGGCAAATCATGCAGGTTCTATTTTACGTTTAAATCTTGACGGAAGTATTCCCGGTGATAATCCATTTATTAATAATAAAAATAGTCTGCCGGAAATCTGGAGTTATGGTCATCGTAATCCTCAGGGCCTTTTTATGATAAAAACACCCGTCAGCTCTGGTCAATAGAACATGGACCGAGAGGAGGGGATGAGCTTAATTTGATCCTTGCAGGAAAAAATTATGGATGGCCGATCATTTCTTATGGCAAAGAATATTGGGGACCAGTTAAAGTGGGTGAAGGAACACATAAAAAAGGGATGGAGCAACCTGTAAAATTTTATATTCCTTCTATTGCGCCAGGTAGTTTGCTCGTTTATTCAGGGAAAGCTTTTCCAAACTGGCAAGGCAATCTGTTTGCCGGTGCATTAAAACTAAGACACTTAAATCGAATTGTTCTTAGCTCAAAGACTCATTCTGAAAATAAGGCCATTGCAGAAGAACGTTTATTAACAGACATAAATGAGCGTATTCGCTGTGTGATAGAAAGCCCGGAAGGCTGGCTCTATTTATCAACAGATAGTGGTAAAATTTTACGCTTGAAACCATCAGTCTTATCTGAATAAACACCGTATAATATTACCATCGGAATTTTAGGGGATTAAATCATGAAACTTTATCTGCTTCAACATGGTGAAGCTCACTCCAAAGCACAAGATCTTAATCGCCCATTAACGACTACGGGCATTGCTGATATCGAACATGTCGCAGAGTTTTTAAAAAAGGCCAATGTT
>WTAX01000093.1 GCA_013139395.1 Gammaproteobacteria bacterium
TTCAAACTCATAAATTGCTTCCATGCCCAATTCTTCATAAGCAAGGACTGTGGATTTTTCTATTGCTTTAGAAATCAAATAAGCTGCCCCGCCAACAGCAATAAGATAAACGGCCTTATGTTTCTTAATGGCATCAATAGCAATGGGGCCGCGCTCAGCTTTACCTACCATACCAATCAGACCAGTTTCAGCCAGCATAGTCTCAGTATATTGATCCATGCGGGTTGATGTTGTCGGACCTGCAGGTCCGACTGACTCACCTTTGACTGCATCAACCGGGCCCACGTAATAGATAAAACGATTGGTGAAATCAACTCCGTTGGGTAAGGCTTCACCGTTAGCCAGAGTGTCAATAATTCGTTTATGTGCTGCATCCCGGCCGGTAAGCAATTTACCATTAAGCAATAGTTGCTCACCTGGTTTCCAGCTCTGTATTTGTTCTTTAGTTATGGTATCTAAATTAACCCGACGTGCTTTAGGAGAGGCTGTCCAGGTAACATCAGGCCAATCTTCCAGTTTGGGCGGCGTCAGAACAGCAGGGCCAGAACCATCCAGAGTAAAATGGGTATGACGAGTTGCCGCACAATTGGGAATAATCGCCACGGGCAATGATGCTGCATGTGTTGGATAGTCCAGTACTTTGACATCAACCACGGTAGTCAGTCCACCCAGCCCCTGCGCACCAATGCCCAGCGCATTAATTTTTTCATACAGCTCAAGGCGCAATTCTTCAGGTCTGCTTAACACTTGTCCTTGTTCTGATTTTTGTATCAGTTCTTGTATATTGACCGGTTCCAGCAGGGATTCTTTGGCTAATAACATGGCTTTTTCAGGAGTACCGCCAATACCAACACCCATAATTCCAGGAGGACACCAGCCAGCCCCCATATCCTTGACAGAGCTGATGATCCAGTCCACTAAATTGGCACCGGGGTTTAGTGCTGCAAATTTTGCTTTGTTTTCTGAGCCGCCGCCCTTAGCGGCCAGCTTCACTTTAATGGTATGACCAGGAACGATTTTAGTATGAATGACTGCCGGCGTATTATCTTTGGTATTCGTTCTTGTACCAGCGGGATCAGCAAGTACCGATGCCCTCAGTACATTATCAGGATGATTATAGGCACGACGTACGCCTTCATTAATCATCTCTTCCAGACTTAATTGGCAATCCCATTGCACGTCCATTCCCACTTCCAGAAAGACAACTACGATACCTGTATCCTGACAAATAGGCCTGTGTCCCTCAGCACAAAGACGTGAGTTATATAAGATCTGTGCAATAGCATCTTTAGCCGAGGCTGATTGCTCCTGCTCATATGCCTTGCCAAGTGCCTGAATATAGTCCTTTGGGTGATAATAGGATATAAATTGTAGTGCATCGGCAATACTTTGAATCAAATCTTCTTGTTTTATGCTCGTCATAATCATCACTTCTTAGTTAATACTGCCATTAATCATAGCATATTATAAATTTTTAATTTTTGGGACATAGGGGTAGGTAAAATACTAATAAACAGCTATAGTTAGATCATTAAATTTAGTAACTACTCAGCGTATTTTTGACAAAAAGTCTGTGGTTGCTTATTTTTCTGACTTTGATTGTTTGAGCGTAGCGAGTTTTCAAAGTCATAAAAATAAGTGACCATAGGCTTATCAAACGTTATTTAGAAATACACATGAAGCAGTTACTAAATTTTTTCACTATAATTTAGAGCGTTCAAGTACACACTAATTAGCGGAGGATTTTTGTGTCAGAGCTACACTTGCAAACCATTCAGCGCTATATCGATAAAATGCCCAGTTTATCAACGACCGTGACTAAGGTACTGGAAGTTTGTAATCAACCCAATGTTTCACCCAATGATTTAAATAAAATCATTTCTCTTGACCCTGTTTTAGCAGGCAATGTACTTAAACTGATCAATTCTGCTTATTATGCCTTACCTAACCATATTACTTCATTGACCCGTGCGATTATTATTCTGGGTATTAATACGGTCAAAAATCTTGCCTTAAGTACTGCCGTTCTGCGTCACATGAAAGAAAGTAAGCAGTCGAGTTTTTTAATGGATAAATTCTGGACACATTCTATTTGTGTTGGTGTAACTGCCAAAGCAATTGCTGCTAAACACAAAATACCCATCAATCAACGTGAAGAATTCTTCCTTGCCGGACTATTACATGATTTAGGGAAGATTCCACTCGCCCATTGTTTTCCTGAAGAATATTCAAGCTGCCTTGCTTATGCCGAAGAGCATAAAACATCACTACATGATGCTGAAATGGCAATATTCGGCTTTGATCATCAATATTGTGGTTATATTATTGCCTGTAAATGGAAATTAAATGATAATATTGTTTCAGTAATGGAAAACCATCATGAGCCGGAAAAATCTGATGAAGATCACAGACTTTTAATTTCCAGTGTGGCAATTGCTGATGTTTATGCTAATATTTTTGAAATAGGTTCTGCTGGTAATCATTTTATTGCAGAAGAATATGTGAATACTATTCTTGAGCAAAGCAAATTATCATGGAAATCTTTGACTCAATTACATGAAGGTATTCAGGAATCTATAGAAAAAGCATCTATTTTTCTGCAAGTTAGTTAAACTAATAAAAATAAGTTCAAGGTCGACGAATTGAAAATGTTAATAAAGTTCTGGGGCGTGAGAGGTTCAATACCCTGCCCGGGAACAGATACCGTCCGATATGGAGGCAATACGCCCTGTATTGAGATCCGTTTCCCAGAAATAAATCGTCTGATTATTATTGATGCCGGTTCAGGCCTCAGAGAACTGGGTAATGAGCTGATGACCCGTCAGCAGCCTGTTGAAGCACATTTATTTTTATCCCATACCCATTGGGATCATATTATGGGCTTTCCCTTTTTTGTACCCGCTTATGTTCCCGGGACACATATTCGGGTATATGGTCCGGTCACCTATGAAGAAGATACACTGGAAAAAGTAGTCGGCGGACAAATGACCTATCGTTATTTTCCCATTAGAGAAGCCGAATTAGCCGCTAATATTCAATATTTTAGCTTGAAAGAAGAGCAGCTGGATTTGGGTGACGGCATCATTGTTAAAACAAAATATCTTAATCACCCCGTTCTTTGTCTGGGTTATCGCATAGAATATCAGGGAAAAGTCTTCTGCACTGCCTATGATACCGAAGTTTTTCGTAATGTTTTTATCACTGATCCACAAGATCCTGACTATGATCAAGATATGGCAGTGGAAGGTGACTTGGTTGCAACCGAACAAAATGCTATGATTGAGCAATTCTACGAGGGTGCAGATTTGTTGGTACATGACAGTCAATACACCCAGGAAGAATATGAACAAAAATATATTGGCTGGGGACATAGTTATGTCGAATATGTCTGTCAGGCTGCTCAACGTAAACAGGTAAAAAATCTGGCTTTATTTCATCATGATCCGCTGCGCACAGATGATCAATTAGATGAATTAACAACAAAATTCTGTAATACAGAGTATTGTGGTAATACTAAGTCATTTTTTGCCAAAGAAGGTATGGTTGTCGAATTATGATTAAAGCTTATCCGGATAATTTATTTGATGAAATCAAATTATTAGCCAAATTTCCAGAAGAATCTCATATGGAAGGTCTGAAGATCCATCGTGATGCTGACGAGATCTTAATTAAATCAGCAAAAGCTCTTTTTAATAAAGGCTTGATTACTCAACTTGATGGTGGATATTTGACTGATAGTGGTCGAGAAATGTCAGAACATCTGCACACTGTCTTAGATACAATGAACAAGGATTAATATTTCAGGTTACCGGCAAGATAAACCTTGCCGGTAACCTGCTTAGATAGCTTATAGAACTCATATACTCATATAACTTAGAGCCTGGCGCTTTTCTAACGACTTATTTCCATAACAAACCTGCTGCGACTTCATCCCTTTTTTCTTTGCCTGCCAATATCTCAATTAAACTTAAGGTAAAGTCCATTGCTGTGCCCGGCCCTCTTGATGTAATTACTTTGTCATCATGAACAACAGAATCTTCTTTAATTTGGGTATTTTGTAAATTCATTTGATCGATAACACCGGGGTAACTGGTTGCTGATTTACCTTCGAGCAGTTTTGCATTGGCTAAAATTTTAGGGGCGGCACAAATAGCTGCCGTATATTTCCCCTCTCCTGCCATTTTTTTTAATAAGCTTTGAATTCGTGGGTCATTATCAAGATGATCAGCACCAGGAAGACCACCGGGTAACACCAGCATATCAAAATCAGTTAATATCGCCTGATCCAGTGTCGTATCAGGGATCAAAACCACACCACGACTGGCAACAACAGGATTAACTTCACTGCCGTTATCAAGACTCGCTGTGGTGACTGAAATGTCGGCACGGCGTAATAAATCAATAATGGTGACCGCTTCTAACTCTTCACAACCTGGTGCAATGGGAACAAGGACATTTGCCATAATTGTTATTTCCTGCTGTTGTTTTTCGTCAATCGTTGCTTTTCTTCAATTAATGCTTTTCTTCAGGTGAGTGGTTAATCCTGATTGTGTTAGTGATTTACTATTATTCCACTTATTTTTCTGTTTGGCCTGAGCTATCAGCTGCTGCTGTTGTATCAGTTGAGACACCGGCAGCAATTGTATTCCAGCTGCTTTAAGCTGTGGAATATATTCTTCCAGCACATCCAGTGTTTCTGGAAAAGGATGACCAATGGCCACTGCTGAGCCATTTTTTTTAGCCAAATTTATCAATCGCTTAAATTGAAACTCAATAGCAGGACGATTAAGTTCATGATCCAGGAAGACATTACGCCGGGTATTTTTAATCTGATATTGACTGGCAGTTTGCTGGGCAACAGTTTTAACTGTGGTACGACTATCAACAAAATACAGATCTGTCTTAACCAGCTCATCCATAAGCCATTGCATAGAATCAGACTGGCTGGTGATTAAGCTTCCCATATGGTTGTTAACCCCCTTAAGATAGGGAATTGAACGAATACTATCGAGCACTGATTGCTTAAATTGCTGCTCAGTCATGTCACTGGTCAGTGCTCCAGGTCCTAAATAAAATGTTTCCATCAAAGCCTGCATCGGCAGATGTAACATAACATCATTACCACGAGAGTTGGCCGTTTCTGCCAGTGACTTAACATAAGGAGTATGAGGTAAAAAAGCAAAAGTCACTTGACCCGGTAAATTTATCGCACGCTGATCATGTTTATATTTATAGCCCAAATCATCAATAATTATTGCGATATAACCTTTAGTCGGTACATTTCCCGGCTCATCCACAGCCCAGCCTGGTGTTACTGATAACATGACTAATAAAAACGCTTGCAGGCTGGATAATAATATCAACCTTACCTGCGTGCTGATCCCTGTAACATGATTCATCAATATCATTATTTTACCGTCTTTGGGGGATTAAGAATATTCAGACCCTTGAGCAAATTGAGTGCCTCATGAAGCGCATAGTCTGTTTTTTCTTTAGTTTCATCATCCTTTTGACCTTTCTTTTGATCCAGCCCATGTTTATTTTTAGACGACTCTTTTTTAGTTTTTCCGGCAGAAGACGATTTTGTTTTTTTATGTTGTAAATGACCTTTTAAATCCGCTTCTTTAACCTGAGAAAAAGAGCTCTTTTCCTTTTCTTCCAGGATGACATTAGCCAGTCTTATATCAGGTACAATGCCTTCAGCCTGAATTGAACGGCCAGAGGGAGTGTAATAGCGGGCTGTCGTCAGTTTAATGGCCGTCAATTTAGTCAATGGTTTAATCGTCTGCACTGATCCCTTACCAAAGGTATCTGAACCCATAATAATGGCGCGTTTGTGATCCTGTAATGCACCGGCAACAATCTCTGAGGCCGAGGCTGAGCCGCCATTGACAAGCACGACAATGGGAGCACCATTGAGTGCATCACCACGGGTAGCAGAAAATTTTAATTCAGAATCTTTGATTCGTCCCTGAGTATAAACAATTAATCCCTTATTGAGAAAAATATCGGTAACATCAACGGAACCATTTAATACGCCCCCTGGATTATTTCTTAAGTCCAGAATCAATCCTTTAAGTGCTTCTTTGTTATTCTCTTTGACTA
Organism: Gammaproteobacteria bacterium; assembly: GCA_013139395.1. Lineage (GTDB taxonomy): Bacteria > Pseudomonadota > Gammaproteobacteria > GRL18 > GRL18 > GRL18. The sequence continues at coordinate 6,106 of WTAX01000093.1, forward strand.
ATTTTTTCAGTGCTTTTTTGAGTTGTTCCGCAGTTCGGGCCTGAAAACTGGAAATTCTAAGATAAGCAAAGCCATTTTCCAGCAGACGTGACTTAACACTGATCACTTTAATAATGGCACGTTTTAAGGTGATTTTCAGCGGTCCTTCATGCCCCTCACGAATAATAGACAGTTCAATTTCAGTTCCTGGCTTACCGCGCATGAGTTTGACCGATTCATCCAGATCCATATCCTTGACGGGTTTACCATCAATACGAAAAATGAGATCACCCGGTAGAATTCCAGCACGTTGAGCAGGCGTGTCATCAATTGGAGAAATGACTTTAATCAGTCCATCTTCCATGCCCACTTCGATACCCAGACCACCAAATTCTCCTGTAGTGCCTTCTTTTAAATGTTTAAAGCTTTTTTCATCAAGATAGCGGGAATGCGGATCAAGGCCGGACATCATGCCTTTGATGGCATTTTTTAAGATAGTTTTATCATCTACCACTTCAACATAATCACTTTTAATACTGGCAAAAGCATCAGTAAATTCTTTAAGCACCTCCAGAGGCAGAGGTTCAACTGCAT
>WTAX01000352.1 GCA_013139395.1 Gammaproteobacteria bacterium
ACCATCAGCGCATTACCAAAACCAGCCCAGGGAACCGTGATCACTTTATCGGAACGACGATACAGCTGGAATGACAGGAAGGTGCCGATTAACATCAGATTCACGGCAATATTTTTAGCCGGCATAATTCCTAAAGGCCCGAGCAATGGATGATGTGAACCACCTAAGGCGGCAATTTCTTTTGCTGATAGAATCAAGGTATGCGGTGTCACCCAAATCAGAAAACTCGCTACCAATGTCACGGCAATATATTTAATCAGCCACATATAACGCTTAGCACCTTCACAACGTGACATACCGTTCCACAAGTAATAGTTGGCAGATAATAAAATGGTGCCAATCAATACCGCCTGAACAATAAATAACCAGGCTAGAATACCACCCATCGCGGTAATACCCATTTGTTGTGAGTAGGCGTAAATTTCAGCCATCAGCCAGTAGCCGGCAAACGGTAATGGTAAGAAGGCTAATACGGCAATAAAGTTAGAGGTATAACCCATCCAGTCATAATGTGCACGTTGTGCCATGGTTCTGGCACTAAGCATTTTATAACCGGCATAAGCACCAACAACCGCACCACCAAAGGCAATATTGGCAACAAAACGATGTAAGTTCAAAGGATTCCATAATGGCCCGCGAATAATATCCCAGATACCGCCAGTCACCACACCAGCATCATCAACACCCGAAGGTGCCATCATAAAGGTTGCCCAGGCATTGGCGACAAATAATAGTGTTGTTCCCACACCGTTAAGTAAAACACCCAGAGTTAAATGAACATATTTTTTATTGCCATAGCGCAGCGCATACCAGCTATAGTAATAGATATAGAGCACGCCGCTTTCGAGGAAAAATAACAGGGCATAAACCATGACCTGATTACCAAACACTTCCATCATATAACCCATGAAAGTGGGATAAAGCAGGAATAGAGCGAAGGCCAATGTGCCACCAAATAAGGCCGTTAATGAATAAGCCGTCATGGACACTTTCATAAATTCATGGGCCATATCATCATAGCGCTGGTCGCCCGTTTTAACACCAATCCACTCAATCACCGTCACGAATAATGGTACTGCCAGAACAAATGCCGCTAAAAACAGATGCAGCTGCGCCACCACCCAGACAAATGAGCGACTGCTCATTGAACCGATCTGACGATAGTCTTTAGGACCCATTGTCGGTGCTGGTGTGAGTTCTACTGCTTCGTCAGCTGTTTGTGCAGCATCTGCAACAGCGGCCGCATCTGAGGATGACCAGGCAATATCCGGTACCGCCATAACAATACTAAGCAGCATAAATAATGCCAGCATTGCCAGTATGGGCTTAGAGAGTGCAGGAATTAAATTTTTATGTGGTGACTTCTGTAGTAACATAAGTTTTTGTTCCAATAATGGTTCCCATTTAAGGTCCCGTTTCTGTTTACAATTATTGAGCAGGTGTCATATCAATATTAAGCGGCAGGCTTTGCATCGACATAATGGCATGATCCATTAAGTAGAACACAGAAAATGCAATCACAAATGACAGCAGCCAGTTTTTTATCATTTTCATTTTTTCTCTCCAGACAAATTAATGATGGGCAAGCACACCGTGGTCATAAATAACCAGCCACCACATAAATACCAGAGTGCCGACCATGCTCAGACGAAACAACCAGGGCCCCCAGGTCGCATCTTTATGAAGAGACAGATCAATCTCATTGTTAGCATCTAATTCTTTTTCACTATTCAAAGCCGTATCCTCATCGCTGAATAATTCGTACCAGTGTGTTTAACCTGGAAACATCTGTTTTTTTACTTATCTGGTTCTTGGTAGCAACAAATATACCAACACAAAAAAAAAGGGTATTTAATTCAATCAAGGCTTATTTAACAATCACTTAGAGCTTTCTCTCTTTTCTATCAAAAATTAATTTGAAACTGTTTTTAAAACAGAAATAATGAAAATTGAATGAATTGTTCACTTACAGTCTCAGGGTTAACCCGTATTGTTCAAGTAAAGCTAATTGAACGAATTGTTCACTTGGTTATTATTGCTACTTTTATCAATAATGTATTGATGAACTGTATCCATGTTATTGTTTTAAAAGTATTTCCTCATATTCTTTTTCTAAGCGTTCTATTTTTTTATAGATTGGTACAATATTTGCTCTATTTATTTCTTATTGGTCAAGCTCTAAAGTGAGCTAAATGCCAAAGCTGATTAAGTTAAGTGCCACAATTTAATTAATGATTGAGAGCGACTAATCAAAGCGAATTTTATTTATTCCGGAGTAACGAGAGTGCAGACAATGAGCCATAAAGTAACCAACAGCTTACTGAATTACCTTGAAAATGGTAATGAAGTCGATCGCTGCTATGCAGCAAAAACTCTGGGTAATCTTAAAGTTAAAGAGGCCACCAGTGCTTTACTCGAACGTATAAAAGATGAAGACATTGATGTCTGTATTGATGCCATCAGCGCTCTGGGAAAAATAAAAGAACCTTCTGCCATTCCGGTATTACTCGAATCCTTAGAAAAAGACCCCGATGGTGATGTCAAACTGGCCGTCACCGAATCTTTGGCTCAATATCAAAGTGATGAAGCCATTGATGCCTTGCTAAAACTGGCAGAAGATCGCCCTGAGCAAATGGAATTCGATCAAAATGCCGATTGGGACAGCTGGTGGGATCTTCAGGAAAAAGCCATTGTTATTTTAGGTGAAATGAAAGTAAAAAAAGCCTTTCCCATCTTAAAAACCATACTGGAAGATGAGTTTGGCCAGGACATTGAAGCGATTATTCTTAAAGCTATTGCAAAACTCGATGATGAAGAAGCCGATGCCTATTTAATCAGTCGACTCAATAATGCCGCATCTGAATTTCAGGAAAGACAGCAGCGACGTGCAGCCACGGCATTAGGTTTTTCACAAAGCCCGACTACGTTAAAAGCCCTGGGCCGTGCCTTAGTCAGTAAATCTGAAGAAACCCGTGAGAATGTTATTTATGCCTTAGGCAAACGCAAAGCCTCTCAATACATAAAAGCTATCGTATTAAGTCTGCGCGATGAAAGTGCCAATGTTAAACGGGCTGCACTGGAAGTATTGCAGCAATTAGCGACACAATCACAAAGCAACTCAGAATTTGATTTTAACCAAATTGCAACCATGCTTGATATTCAGCAAGCCAATAAAGACGATATTGTTTTGCAGGCTGCAATTCTGACATTCTTTCAGGAACAACAAAAAATTGCTCCTGTCATAGAAACACTCTCTGAGCAAAATCAGCAACTATTTGTCAATTGTCTTAACGCTCAGGATGACAAGGTATTAACTCAAGCGGCTCAACTCGCCGGCATAACGCTCAATCCAGATAGCGTTGCTCCTCTGTTTGAACTGGCATTATCAGAAAGTCAGTCAGCATGGGTAAGAAAAGAAGCTATTTTAGCTTTGGGGCATGTCATCAATGGCATAACAGAGCCTGCTGAAAAACAAACAGCGCTACTCAATCTAAGACAATTAGTCCATAATAATGAGCAAGCCGTCCGTTCATCAGCTTTACAAGCATTATTAACTCTTTCTAATCAGTCTGAGACTATGTCTGCGGATGCTGAATCCGATGACTTACCACCGATAAGCATATTACTGGCCACTCTTAGGGGTGAACAGTTCGATCTTGAAGAAGAATCTACTGAAGAAAATAACACTGCTTGCTCTACCGGTGAACAACCCAGTGAATCAAACTGCGGTAGTTGCGCTCAAAGCGCGGCCTGCTCTGACGAGGCAAAAGTCACAGAAGAGATAATGAAGCAGTTTGATATGCAGGCAATTGATGACAGCACTCATCTTATTCCTGCCAACGAAGATCAAACTATTAGCCCCTCCATGTCTACTTTAGATGCCATTTTGATGGATAATGTAGAAAGCGCTCAGGCTGTTGTCCCTGAAACAGAGGCTGAAAAAGCACACGATAAGGAAATGGGTCCGTTTGTATCAGAAGAACTTGATGAGGACATGGATGAATTTGTTGCCCTGATGCAAAAGAATTTTACCCGCGGCAAAAAAATGGTGCGTCGTAAGGTTGATACCTATGCAGATGCCCGGCATATTTGTGCCCGCCTGCTCTCAGATAATAATCAGCCTCAATATGATGAAATGATCGTCAATACCCTGGCAGAATGCCTGAATGATGATGATGAATATTTACGTCAGGAAGCGGCTGAATCACTATCACAAATCAGCCTTAAAAATCCTCTGATCCCCGGTTTAAATAATACCTTTGGTAAACTGGTCACATTATTAGATAGTAAAGATTCTGATATGCGCATTGCCTGTATTCATGCTCTTGCTCATTCCGGTAATCGTGCTGCGCTGCCCCATTTATTAGATTATTTGTCGGATAGTGAATATCTGGTGCAATTACATGCCCTTCAAGGGCTGGTCTATATCCTGACTAATAAGGCGAACTTAACAGAAGAAAATCAGTCTGAACATATGGTGATAGATGAAATCACTAATGAGCAGGTAATTACAGCCCTTTTTGACTGCTTAAACAATAAAAATTATAGTATTTCAATGGCCGCTATTGAGGCATTAACAGAATTACAGCAAACAGAAGCCATTGAAAAATTTATTGATGTGGCTCTCACGGGCGAAGGCCAGTCAGCTCGACGTATATCCGGGTTATTAAAAAAACTGGATACAGAAAAGAGTACTGAATTACTGCTGACGCGCCTGGATAAGGTGACCGACAGCTCCTATCGACGTTATGTGATGGAAATGCTGGAAGTTGTTGTCAGTCCCGACGAAGAGCAGAAAGAAGCAGCATAGCACTACACTTACACTACACTATGAGCATCTCATTTAAAATAAAACATTACATTAACAGCAGGAACTTAAAAATGAAAAAAACAATTGCATCGATTGCATTAATCACAGCAACAGCACTGAGTATGCCCTTAATGGCTGCCTACAAAGTCGTTGACGTAGCCAATGGCGGTTCAATTTCCGGTAAGGTCAATTTTACTGGTAAAGACGCTGCTCCTCAGATTTATAAAGTCGCCAAAGACAAGGATACATGTGGTACTGATAATCGCACCATTGACTATGTTGATGTCAAAGACGGCGCATTAAGAAATGTTGTGGTTTATCTTGATAAAGTTAAATCCGGCAAAAAATTTGATGTAATTGATGTCAAAATTAATCAGAAAGGCTGTGAATTTTTACCGTTTATGAGTGTCATGACCAATGGCGCTATGTTTGAAGCCACTAACTCTGATCCCGTTCTGCATAATATTCATACCTATGAAATTATGGGTCGTGCTAAAAAGACGGTGATGAATGTCAGTCAGCCAAAACAAGGTTCAGTGACCAAGAAAAAAGTAAAACTAAAGCGTGGTGCCGGCATGAAACTTGAGTGTGATGCACATGACTTTATGCATGGTTTTGTTTTTGTTGCTAAAAACCCATACTACGCTGTTGTTGCTGAAGACGGCACTTATACCATCAGTGATATCCCTGCCGGTAAGTACAAAGTGAAAGCATGGCACGGTACTTTAGGTGAGCAAAAAGGTAAAGCTGATGTTGC
>WTAX01000404.1 GCA_013139395.1 Gammaproteobacteria bacterium
GCACAAATTAGTGTTGGCAAATAAAGAAAATCCAATTGAAGTAGAGATCTATGGCTGAAGATATAGTAATTGATAAAGCTTTTATTAAGCGGGCAAAAGAGCTTGTTGCAAGTGCTAAGTCAGGTAATGATGAAGAAGTCAAAATAATTCTTGATGAATTAGCGACGATGAAAGAAACCAGGTTGTTTCAGGAACTGGGTCGATTGACTCGAGATGTTCATGAAACATTTAAAGCTTTTCGTAGTGATTCCCGTATTACAGAGTTAGCCGACGGTGATATGGCTGATGCTAAAGAACGTCTTCATTATGTTATTGATATGACTCAACAGGCTGCTGATGCGACCATGACTCATATTGAAACAGCAATTCCCTTATGTGAAAACATTACTAAAGATACGACTGAATTACTTTCCAGCTGGGAACGTTTTACGCAAAGAAAGATGGAAGCCGATGAATTCAGGCAATTAAGTAAAACGCTTAAAGTTTTTTTGCAAACTGCCAATAATGATAGTGTGACTCTTATGTCGAAACTTAATGAAATTATGCTGGCACAGAGTTATCAGGACATTACTGGGCAAATCATTTATAAAGTGATTAAACTGGTTGAAGATGTTGAAGAAGATCTGATTAATCTGATCAAATTGTCCAGTGAACATCTTGGGCGAGATCTCATATCAGAGAAAACTATTGAAACAGAGTCCACAGAGGCTGAAAAAAATAAAGCAAAACGTATTCTTGACGGGCCTGTTGTTCCTGGTTTGGTTGATGAAGCCGAAACTCTTTCAGGTCAGGATGAAGTGGATGATTTACTTTCAAGTTTAGGATTTTGAGGATATAAACTATGTCATTTGATGCTGATGATGAAATACTTCAGGATTTTTTAATCGAAGCAGGGGAAATAATTGAGACGCTGAATGAAGAGCTGGTAGAGCTTGAGCTGCGTCCCAACGATACCGATCTGCTCAATTCTGTCTTTAGAAGTTTTCATACCATCAAAGGTGGAGCAGGTTTCTTAGCTTTAAACCCTCTTGTCGAATTGTGTCATCGTGCTGAAGACGTCTTTAATCTATTGCGTAATGGTGAACTACAAGTTGACGCAGCCATTATGGATGTGATGCTGCCTGTCCTGGATTCACTTAATGAAATGTTTGATAGCCTGAGAGCCGCAACGGAGCCTGACGTAGCCGATCCCGCCTTATTAGCTGCTTTGGATGGTATCCTCAATGGCGATATTGGTGGTGAAGCAGCGGCAGAAGAACAAGAGCCTTCAGCTGGTCAGGAGCCTTCAGCCCAGGAGGATATTTCTGAAAAAGATATCACAGATGAGGAGTTTGAGCAGTTACTCGATGCCCTGGATGAAACTGCTGTATCGGCACCGGCTCCTGCAAATGAGCCTGCTTCAGGTGACATTACTGATAATGAATTTGAAGATTTGCTTGACCAGTTACATGGTGAAGGAAAGTTCGATAGTAAGAATTCTAATGTAGGAAAATCTTCGACTCAAGAGACGAATAGCGAACAAAAAACGACTAAAAGTAAAAAAGTAGCCGATGATGAGATTTCTGATGATGAATTTGAAAACTTATTGGATGAGCTTCATGGCTCGGGTAAATTTGGCTCAATGGATGGTGCAGTCTCTACAGAAGACACTAAATCAAGTGCAGATAATAAACCCGTTAATAAAGTCCCTCCAGCTGCTCAGCCGGCGCCGAGTAAGCCCGAACCGGTAAAAGCAGCTAAGCCGGCTCCTAAGCCTAAGAAAAAGTCAGGTGAGACGAGTGGCGGGCCCGCACCAGTACCAGCAGAAGCAACTGTTCGTGTTGATACCAAACGACTCGATGATATTATGAATATGGTGGGTGAACTGGTACTGGTGCGCAACCGTCTGGTAACGCTGGAACAATCTCTTGGTAATGAGGAAATGTCCAAAGCGGTCAGTAGTCTGGATGTTGTTACCGCTGATTTACAAATGTCAGTAATGAAAACCCGCATGCAGCCCATCAAAAAAGTATTTGGCCGTTTCCCTCGTGTTGTACGTGATCTGACCCGCGCAATGAAAAAACAAGTCAAACTTGAATTAATTGGTGAAGATACCGATTTAGATAAAAATTTAGTTGAGGCTTTAGCTGATCCTTTAGTTCATCTGGTGAGAAATTCAGTTGATCATGGTGTCGAAATGCCTGACGTACGCATTGCTGCAGGTAAAGATCCTCAGGGTACCGTTATTTTATCGGCAGAGCAGGAAGGTGATCATATTATGCTATCTATTGAAGATGATGGCGCAGGTATGAATGCTGATTTTTTACGTGAAAAAGCAGTTGAAAAAGGCTTAATGGATGAAGAGGCCGCCAGCCGTCTTGATGATAAAGAATGCTATAATCTCATCTTTATGCCGGGGTTTTCAACTAAGGATGAAATATCGGATATTTCTGGTCGCGGTGTGGGCATGGATGTGGTTAAAACACGCATTGCCCAGCTTAACGGGGGGATTGATATTGATTCTGAAGAAGGTAAGGGAACCCGAATTGCGATTAAAGTTCCTTTAACGCTCGCTATTATGCCTACCTTAATGGTAAAACTAAAAGAGCAGGCATTTGCTTTGCCTCTGGTAAGTGTTAATGAAATTTTCCACCTGGATTTAACTAAAACCAATATGGTTGATGGTCAACAGGTTATTATGGTGAGAGGCAAACCATTACCCTTATTTTATCTCACTCGCTGGTTAGTTAAGGGGGCAGAATATGATGAATTACCCAGTGAAGGACATGTGGTCGTTGTTCATGTGGGTAGTAAGAAAGTGGGTTTTGTGGTGAATCATTTGATTGGTCAGGAAGAGGTGGTTATTAAACCACTGGGTTCACTTTTGCAAGGAACAGATGGTTTAGCGGGTGCTACAATTACGGGAGATGGTAAGATTGCTTTAATTCTTGATGTACCAACCCTGATGACATCTCGTGCTCATTAAGCTGTTGCTTATTTGAAGACATATAAATGATTGATTTTCTCAGTATTCTTGGTTTAATCTTAGGCGTTGGCTCCATACTAATGGGGCAATTTTTAGATGGCGGCCATCTTGGAACGCTTGTTAATGGCCCGGCAGCGCTAATTGTTCTTGGCGGAACATTCGGGGCTGTTATGCTGCAGTCGCCGGCCAATGTTTTTTTACGTGGTCTGAAGTTATTTTCCTGGGTGTTTTTCCCTCCTCGATTTCATACAGAAGAAACCATTGTGCGCATTATTGACTGGAGTAATATTGCCCGCAAAGAAGGGCTTCTGGGATTGGAAATTGTTGCTGAGGAAGAAGAGGATTTGTTTGCACGCAAAGGTCTGGAGCTCTTAGTTGATGGTAGTGAGCCGGAAGTGATGCGTTCAATAATGGAACTTGAAATTGATGCCAAAGAGTCATTTGATACATTAGCGGCAAAAATATATGAAGCGATGGGTGGCTTTTCGCCAACAATTGGTATTATTGGTGCCGTTATGGGCTTAATTCACGTGATGGGTAATTTGTCTGATCCCAGTAAGCTTGGCAGTGGTATTGCTGTTGCCTTTGTAGCAACCATCTATGGTGTTGGAGCAGCCAACCTGCTTTTTATCCCAATTGCCAACAAATTAAAAAACCAGGTACAAAATGAAGTCACCTATCGTGAAATGGTGGTTGAAGGTCTGGTTTCAATTGCTGAAGGTGAAAATCCAAGAAACATACAGCGCAAACTAGAAGGTTATCTGGATAAAACTTCAGCTGATGAGGATGTGAGTGATTTGGTTTAGTGTTTCAATGCCTTTAACGCTCATAGACTGGTGACTGTAAATATGTCAAGACGTAGAAAAAAACAAGAAGAGCATGTCAATCTTGAACGCTGGCTGGTGTCATATGCGGATTTTATTACGCTGCTGTTTGCTTTTTTTGTCGTCATGTACTCAATTTCTTCTGTTAATGAAGGTAAATATCGAGTTTTATCTGATACGCTAAATAATGTATTCCCATCACGTCCATCATCTGCGACACCCATTGAATTTGACAATGCCCTGCAAGAGCAGCCATCAATGGCAAAAGATCTTGATTTTATCGACATACCTATACCGGAAAACGACAATAATTTGACACCACCTGAAAATCCCGAACTGGAAACCTTATCCCAGGAGATCAGCAAGGCGGTACAACCGCTGATTAATGATGATTTAATTAATATCAAAAAAACCGATTTCTGGTTAGAAATTGAAATTAAATCCAGTATCCTTTTTGGCAGTGGTGATGCCAGATTATCAGAGGATGCGGAAGATGTTCTGGCATCAATCGCATCATTAATAAAAGATTACCCTAATGATGTACAAGTTGAAGGTTTTACGGATAATGTACCGATTAAAACTAAATTTTTTCCATCAAACTGGGAATTATCCTCTTCTCGTGCTGCCAGTGTGGTTCATCTGTTTGAAGAAGAAGGTATTGATCCAAAACGTATGCAGGCCATTGGTTATGGCGAGCATCGTCCTCGTGCTGAAAATACAACTAAAGAAGGGCGTAATACCAATCGACGAGTCAATCTGGTTATTTTGGGGCAGGGCGATCAACGACAGCTCATGCAGCAACGAAACCAAAGCCTAAGACAGCTTCCGCAAACACCTCAGCAGCAAATTGATATTATTGAGCCATCACAAAACTTCAATCCTGTTTTTGAAATTCAGTAAAAATTCTTATAAAATTATAGTGTTGGTTCAATTTGTGCATGCATTTTATTAAGAGTTTGTTAAGAGCTTTATTAAGAGTTCGATTAAGAACTTTGTTAAGTGTTTTATCGTTAAATGTTAGTACTCAATCGGGGATGAAATAAGTGAAAATTTGGGCTGTTGCCAATCAAAAAGGCGGTGTTGGCAAAACCACAACAGCAATTTCACTGGCAGGATGGTTGTCTTTAAAAAATAAGAGAACCCTGGTGGTGGATCTTGATCCTCATGGCTCAATGACCAGCTATTTTGGTTTGGATCCGGATTCATTGGAAAAAAGTGTTTATTTGATTTTTCAAAAAGCAGCTGCTAAACAACACATGGATATTAATGAGGTTATTCAGCCAACCCGCTTTGATAATTTATCTATTTTACCGGCTTCCACTGCAATCGCCACATTGGATAAACAATTAGGTACTAAAGAAGGAATGGGCCTGGTTCTGGCAAAACAATTATTAGCTCTTCGAGGTCAGTTTGATTATATTTTTGTAGATTGTCCGCCAATGCTGGGTGTGTTAATGATCAATGCATTAGCTGCCTGTAACCAATTGTTAATACCTGTGCAAACCGAACACCTGGCGCTTAAGGGGTTGGATCGAATGCTCAGTACCGTTAAAATGATTAATCGAGCACGAAAAACACCTCTGGATTATGCCATTATCCCCACCATGTTTGATCGCCGAACTCGTGCTGCTATTGAGTGCTTGCGTGTTATGCAGAAAAAATATGATCCCAAAGCATTAAAGAGAACAATCATACCGGTCGATACTAAGTTTAGGGAAGCCTCAAGAGATGGTGTTCCTTTACCGATATACAGTCCTAATGCAAGAGGTTCTGTTGCCTATAATCTATTGTTAGATGCCTTATTGGCTGAGTCTGTTCATGAGTGATGAGAAGCACAATGACAATTTGTTAGTTGATCAAAATGATGCCCTGGACTTCTATTTTGACTCAATGCTATTGCCTGATGAAAATGACTTTTCACTTGATGATATTGAAAAAGAACACAATGCGCTAGAAAAAAATCCTGCTGATATGCCTCACAAAGCTGAGCTTCCAATCACTCAAAGAGCAAAAGTGATCACTAAAGGGCCTCTATCACCTAAACCAAGAGAGCGGGAGTTTAGAGCGACTGAACTGGTCAGCAAAAAATCTGCATCAAACTCATCTATTGTTTTTTCTAAAAAAAATGATGATGGTAAGGTGTCTGAGCAAGTTTTGATCCCCCGAAGCCAGAGATTAGCATCATTAAAACAAACGGATAAAAGCAGTATTTCTTCTAAGAGTATCTCTGGCAATAGTTCTAAGGAAGAAATAACGACAACGATTGAAGTTCCGGAAACATCAGAAAACAGCACGCAAGGAAGGAATGATTTTGTACCACAGGCAGCATCATTAGAAAAAGAATATACCCCGGAACCTAAAGTAACGACTGATACCCATGAAGCTCCGAATCTGGATTTAAGTCTCTTTTTGCCCAAAATAAAAACCCTGAGTGATACTGAAATCTCACAGCAAATTGAGGCACTGACTCAGGCAGCAGTGAGTCAGGCACAACTAGAGTCTGATATAGCTCATGCCGCTCAGTTGCAGCAAGTAAGTCAACAGGTGATTAAAAATTCTCAGGTTGAGTCAGATGATGGACCGGTACGAAATGTTAATAATGCACCATCGTGGGCTGTACCCAACTTTCAGGTATTGTTGTTTGCCGTTGCTGGTTTAAAAATGGCCGTGCCGTTAAATGAGCTCAATGGCATTGTTGAGTGGGGTGATGAATACATTACTGAGTTACCGGGGCATAAATCATGGTATCTGGGTATTATGCAAAATCAGGGGAAAAATGTCCCGGTTATTGATACTTTACAGCAAGTTGTTCCGCAAAACCGCTGGCCGGCAGGACATTTGAATGAAAAAAACTTTAAACATATCATTCTTATTGATGATAGCCGCTGGGGATTGGCCTGTGAGACCGTTCTGGAAGTGGTTACCTTAAAAACCGACGCAGTCAAATGGCGCTCCTCCAGAACCAGGAGACGCTGGTTGCTAGGAACTGTGATTGAGCATATGTGTGCCTTACTGGATAGCTCTGAGTTTTCGGCTATGCTTAAAACAGGTGACGATAGCCTGGTCAGCTAAACTATTTACTCGTACGCCTTCAAAAATCATCAATTATTAACTAAACTTTCAAAACAATATGCCGATAAGAGGTATATGATGCTATAATTTTTAGAAATATATTGAGGACTAATCATGGACTATGATTATGATGATAATCTGAGTGTTGACCCTTTAACTCAATGGGTTACGTTTATGCTGGATGGTGAGAAGTACGGCATTAATGTAATGCAGGTCAGGGAAGTGTTACGTGATATTGAAATTGCTCCAGTACCTGGTGCCCCAAGTTATGTCCTGGGGATCATTAATCTTCGGGGAAATGTAGTCACTGTGATTGATACCCGTTCACGCTTTGGTTTGCCAGCGGTTGAAACTAACGAAGAATCTCGAATTATCATTATAGAAACCATGGATCAAACGCTGGGTTTGCTGGTTGACAGCATTGCTGAAGTAGCCGATATTCTTCAGTCTCAAATTGAAGTGACTCCCAATGTGGGTAATGATGAAAGCTCCCGTTATATTCAGGGGGTTCATAGCAAAGATGGTGAATTGCTTATTTTAGTGTCAGTAGAAAAAGTGCTCAATGATGACGAATGGGCCGAAATGGATATGTTTTGACTCTGTTTTAAATTGATTTTAAATAGGTTTTATTTGGAGGTCTATTATGAGTAGTGATATTCCACCACTGGTGCCGGTTTCATCGCCACCGTTAGTTCGGGAAAAACGCCATTATCCCGGTGACCAGAAAAATCAACAGCAAAATAAAAAAAAATCAGATGCTTCATCATCCGATGATGATCAGCGTGCAGAAAAATTGGATGATGATTTGCATCAGAAGCCTGTGAATACTGATAAAAATAATGTTAAAGTAGGGCATATTGATGAATATGTTTGAATCGGATACTAATTAACTCAATGGAAATCACTTCTATTCTTTTTGGCACAATTGCCATTTTATTAATTCTCTTTCTATACCTTGCTTTTTATGTCAACGGCTTAAGCAAATCTTTTCAAAATTCCAATTCTGAGCTCAAACAACTCAAACAATTTGCAACCTTACAGCAAAAACAGCTCAAAGAACTCTCACAAGAACTGCAAACTATGACCAATGCAGCCTACGGTGTCGGCAAGCGCATTAACCAACTGGCGGGGCAAATTCGCGAATTGGATGATCGTCAGGAAGAATTTGATCTTAAAGATCAGGGCTCACATTCGATGCAGCAAGCAATTGCATTGGTTCATAAGGGCGCAAGTGTAGAAGAACTCATTGAAAATTGTGATATGTCTCAGGGTGAAGCTGAACTATTGATTATGGTTCATGGTCAACAGTCTGCGAATGATTAACTACCAGGAGCTTTCCCTCGCTGCGCCCCGAAGGAAGTGCCCTTGGGGTGCGGCTTCTATTCTCGGGCAAGTTTCTAGGTATAAACCGTAATATATAAACGTATAAATACCAACGGTTAGTTTTTATTTATCTGTTACACTGAAACAATAAAATGAGCTAATCGATTTTTGTAAAATTACAGAGTATTCACTTTATTTTCTAATGTCTCTATAAGTTTTATATACGAGTAGTGGTGAAATCAATATGATTAAGAAATATTCTAAATATCTGGTATTGAACCTGATAAAACTGTCTGTTATCTCAGCCCCCTTTTGTTATATCAATGCTCATGCTGAACACCATGATAAATTTGATTTTCTCATGGCTGAGGCTAATCATCAGATAAATTTTAGTCATGACAACGAAACAAATCAGCGCTTTACTGCCTGGGAAAACCTTATTCACCATAGTCTGGATAAAACAGAAAAAGAAAAAATAAAATTGGTTAATGATTTTTTTAATCGTATGACCTGGGTATCTGATAAAGAACTTTGGAATAAGAAAGATTATTGGGCAACTCCTATTGAGAGTTTAATACGTAATGCGGGTGATTGTGAAGATTTTAGTATTGCCAAGTATTTTACATTACTGGCTTTGGATGTCCCTTTTGAGCATCTGAGGATCAGTTATGTAAAAATGGCTGATGAACAAAATCACATGGTCTTAAGTTATTATTCATCAGCGGAATCTATGCCAATAATATTAGATAATTTTAATAAAAATTTATTAAAAAAATCAGACAGAAAAGATCTCACTTTTATCTTCAGCTTTAATAGTGAAGGCATATGGTTATCTAATAATAAAATGATAAAAACGAGTGATGATAACTCTTTAAACCATTGGCTTGATATGATGAAACGAATAGAAAAAGAGCAAGGATAAGGGCCTTGGAAATAATAAAGTTTCCAGAATTACGTAGAAATTTTATTCAGATTCAAGGCGTGATAAAGGGAGCATAGTCAATCTACGCAACCTTTATCACAACACAGAAGCTGGATAAAAGAGCAAGTAAGACTGGAAATTTTATTGTTTCCAAGGCCCTAATATCATGTCGAGCAGTCACAATTATTTTAAATTGTATTGACTCAAACTCAATCTGACAATTTTTCTAATATGTTATGATGTGACCTGACAATCACTTTGTCTCAAAACGTCCCAAAGGACCAATTGGCAGGTATTATCAAGAATATAATTTTGTTACGAAAGCAGCCATTCCGAAATTATAAAATATGATTTCTGTTATAGATCATAAATATTTAAATAATTGTTTGACTTTCAAAATAAACTCTATACACTGGCCACTAGAAAGAAAGTCGTTTGTTTATATTCTTCATTTCGTTGTTTTATTCGTAATCCCTCGTCCTGCAGTTTCTAAGTACCAGCTCAATTTTTCTATTCAAGCCTCTTGAAGGCACATTTAAATTTAATTACAGGATATTATTATGTCTAATACAGTACAAGGAACCGTCAAATGGTTCAACGAATCTAAAGGTTTTGGTTTTATCGAGCAGAAAGATGGTCCCGACGT
>WTAX01000114.1 GCA_013139395.1 Gammaproteobacteria bacterium
GAAACATACTGACCATAAGACCCACAACCAATGCCGGTATTAAAATAATCAGCAATAGAATAATAATAAGATACACTGCACCTTGTAAGATATCTAATACGGATTCAGGTGTCATAATTATTTCCCCGTTCTTTTACTAATAAAAAACTATAGTAACTACTCAGCGTGTTATTTACAAAAAGTCTGTGGTTGCTTATTTTTCTGACTTTGATTGTTTGAGCGTAGCGACTCTCGTAACAAGGAGTCAAAGTTATAAAAATAAGTGACCATAGGCTTAACAAATGTTATTTATAAATACACGCTGAGTAGTTACAAACTATATATAATAACTGGCAGCCAATGTACCCATGATCATTGACCAGCCATCCACTAAAACAAACAGCATGAGTTTAAAGGGCATCGAAACAATCAGTGGTGACAACATCATCATTCCCATTGACATTAAAACACTGGCCACCACCAGATCAATGATCAAAAAAGGAATAAAAATCAGGAATCCTATGGTAAATGCTGTTTTTAATTCACTGGTGACAAAGGATGGAATTAATACCGTAAAAGGCACATCAGCCGGTGTTTTATAAGGCCCGGTTTTAGCAATTTCGGAGAACATGGTTAAGTCTTTTTCTCGTGTTTGTGCCAGCATAAATTCATGTAATGGAATGGCGGCTCGTTCAATCGCTTTTTCTATACCGATTTGTTCATCTAAATAGGGTTTCGCACCGTCGATATACATTCGTTCAAATACGGGAGCCATAATAAACAGGGTTAAGAATAAGCCTAAGCCGACTAAAACCTGAGCTGGCGGTGCCTGCATTAAACCAGTGGCCTGACGCACAATGGCTAACACAATAATAATACGCGTAAATGATGTCATCATTAAAAGCATAGATGGCAGTAATGTAATTACCGTCATAAGGATCAATGCTTGAAGGGTTATCGACCAGTTCTCCTCACCGCCTGGTCCTGTAGTAACAGTCAGTGCATCAAGGCCAGGCACAGCAAAAGAAACACTGGGAGTTATCAGCAAAAAAAGCAGTAAGATTGGCATCGAATAGTTATGAAGAGAGTTAAGAAATTGAGTTTTTTTCATGTGAAAAATTAAGCCTGATTAAGAAATACGGTAACTATTATTCTAAGTTCTGAGCATAAATAATGTAGAGCTATGGTCAGTTATTTTACTGTGTTCTGTTTGTGCTTTAAAAGTTCAGAAAACTTACTGGCAAAAGCCCCATTTCCAGTAGTTCCAAATTGTTTAATATCAGTTTCTTCAAGTACTTCATCCAGAACATGCAGCGTATTAATCTGTGTTGCTGTCATACCCACGAGCAATTGTTGTTTACCCACTTGAATCAGTACTATTTTTTCTTTTTGTCCCAGATTCAGACTCGCAATAATTTTCAATTGCCCCTGTCCGGTCACATTACTATAACCCATTTTTTTCATAAACCAGGCAAGAGAAAAAATCATCACCAGTATAACAATCAATCCCAAAAATACATTTAAGGCATCCTTATTGGCTGATGTGTCTTTTTTTGTTATTTGATTGCTTGCATTGGACAATAACGGTTTGGATAAAAAGGAATATTTTTGTTTCTCATCTGAGAGCTTATTTTGTTGCTTATTTTGCTCTTGAATTGTTTGTGTTTCAGTTTCTACAAGAGTTTCATCGGCATAAACAGGTACAGACAGCAGTATTAATAACGATAAACAATTGAGGGCCAATAAGGTATTTTTACAGTAAGTCTTTAACTGACTGAAAAACATGCCTGCCATCATTTTAGTTTTTTAATACGTTCAACAGGACTGATAACATCCGTTAAACGAATACCAAATTTATCATTCACCACCACCACTTCACCATGAGCAATCAATGTACCATTGACTAACACATCCATTGGTTCACCGGCCAGACGATCTAATTCAATCACTGAGCCCTGATTCAACTTTAACAGATTTCTAATACTGATCTTGGTGCGTCCAATTTCCATTGAAATATCAACCGGTACATCCAGTATGACATCCAGATTAATTTCACCATCGGATTCAACCGCATCATCACTTAAATTTTCAAATCCAGCAGCCTCAGAATCAGCCTGTTCATTCATAGCCTCTGCCCAGGGATCTTCTTCTGTTGCTGCATTTTCTGTTTCATCATTCATTATTTTATATCCAACTGCTGATCAATTTTTAATTACTTTTGTCCCGGTAAGGCTTTTGCTGCTGTAGAAGACTCTTCAGTATCGGTTGATATAAAGGCCTCATCTAAATAAGGAATTCCAGTTTCAAGATGTGTAGGACGTTCCATTTTATCTGCAATTTTAATTGCGTGATGACCATTATGAATACCATGATGAGCCTTAAAAACAGGTATTCCCTCAGCAAAAACACTCACTTCATCTTCTATCTCAATAGGAATAATATCCCCTTTTTTAAGATTCACTACATCTCGTAATGACAGTGAGGTATTGGTCAAAACTGATGATACATTCACTTCAGCTGATTTAATTTCATCACCCAAAGCCAGACTCCAACGATCGTCAACATCACTGCGATCACTTTGTATGCCGGCATCCAATAGTTCACGTATAGGTTCTAACATTGAATAAGGCATGGTGAGATGAATATTCCCTCCCCCACCCTCTAATTCAACGTGCAGACTACTCACCACGACCACTTCACTCGGACTCACGATATTGGCAAACTGAGGATTTACTTCACGACTGCTGAATTCAAACTGCATGGGCATAACAGGCGCCCATGCTTTAACGAGATCTTCAAAGCACAATTCCATAAACATATGAACAACGCGTTGTTCTGTAGGGGTAAATTCACGCCCTTCGATCTTTGCATGAAACTTGCCTTCCCCACCAAAAAAGTTATCCACTAAAATAAACACCAGTGTGGGTTCAATAACCAGTAAGGCCGTGCCTCTCAATGGCTTCATTTTAATTAGATTAAGGCTGGTCGGCACAAATAATGTGTGAATGTATTCACCAAACTTTAAGGTTTGAATGCCGCCAACAGAAATTTCAGTTGAACGGCGTAACAAATTAAACATACTAATGCGCAAATAACGAGCAAATCGTTCATTGATCATTTCCAGTGTCGGCATTCGTCCACGAACAATACGATCTTCACTATTAAAGTCGTATTGTCTGGCACTGCCATCTTTATCTTCTTCTTCGGTATCAACATCGCCATCATCGACACCATGCAGCAATGCATCAATTTCTTCTTGTGAAAGTAAATCCGTCACTGTTTCTTCCCACTCTGGTTAACTATTTTTCCAGGCTTTTTATTCATATCGATTGAACTTATGTTACTGCATGACAAAACTGGTAAAGTAGATATTATCAATCCCTTTTTTTGCTTTGTGTTTTTTAAGTATATTATTGATTGTTTCAATTAATTCAGCTCTCAGCTGTTCTTTGCCATCCGGTGTCACCATTTCTTCATATTTTTGACCACTGAGTAAAAGAACAATTTCATTGCGGATAACAGGCAGATGTTTTTTAACAGCCGCATAAGACCTTTCATTAGTGGTTGAAACTTCAAGTCCTATCTGCATGAAACGTGCTTTACTCTTGCCTTCAAAATTCAGGACAAAATGGGGTTCCAGAGGCCAATAGGAAATATCAGCAACGTCCTCAGCACTTTCTTCTTCAGTTTTTTCTTCTGAAGCGCCCTCTTCACCTTGTGAAGTTTCTGTTTGAGCGGGCTTGTCATCAAAAAAGCCTCCAAAAAACATACCGCCTGCAACACCGATGATAAGCAATAAAACAACACCAACAATAATGATAATCATCATCTTTTTTGATGACTTAGGAGCCTCTTCACCATCATCATCGCCATTCAAATCCAGATCTTCATCTGCCATAGTCAAAACCCTGTTTTATATTAAGAAACTTTTTATCTTATGTTGCACTTTTTATCTTATACTGATAAGTTCTTGTCTATTTTTATTTATATAAAAACACAAGCAAATTTTATTCCAACATCTGTTATTTAGTAAAATTTCACTCTATTTATACACTATTTTCTTCATTAATAGTCCACTGTGACAAAAAAGTGCCAAAAAATTGGCTCGGTCAAGGCATTATTTCCCGATAATAGAGTGATATTTTTTCCTATTTACTAGCAACTTTAGACTGCAATTTACTAAATTGTCTAATCCATGGACTGGATTTTTGTATCGATTCCGGTAATTTTTCCGCTTCAATCTTCGCTAGCTGGTAAGATTTAAACGAACCATAGAGCAACACATAATTGCTGATGGTTTTTTCTTGTTCTTTGCGTTTAAATTCCTGAATATAGAGATTTCCAGGCTGTTCAAGCAATTGGCTGTCGCGCAATTTTTTTTGTGAAACTTCCATGCTTTTAAGGCTTTTACCCGTTGCCAGTTGTAAAGTATAGTTGCTTTTTTGCTGCTGATTCAACCAGTTCAAGGGAGATATTATATCTGAATTGTTGCTATCCAACTTAACAGAAGAGTCAAGCGTACTTAAGCTGACATCAGGTATTTTTAAAAGATAGCTGTCAACAAGACCATTTTCACGACTCATTGCTAAATATTGATTCGCTTTTTTCCGTTGTAATTGATTCTCTGCAGTCTTTTTCCTGTCGTCGTTAGAGAGTATTAATGCCAGATTATATTGAGCACGAGCATCCCCTTCTTTAGCCAATGGCTGCCAGAACTTTTTGGCCTGAACATAATTTTTCTGTGCAAAAGACTGCATTCCCTGCTCAAAAGTCCCTGCACTTACACTATGCCCGCTGACACTTAACAAAAAAAATAAAAGATAATTTCTCATAATATTGATTTAAATTCCCCTGAACCACTCAATATGACTTATGTTAACCACAAGAAGAGCTGATACGTTTTTGATAATATTCAGTTTTTAATGAGTTTTCCAGCACTTCTTTTAAAAATAAATTCAATTGTCTTTTTTCATCTATCTGCAGCATATGCTTATTGGGATAAACATTGGCCGATTGAATTGGACTTTTACCTTGATAACCAATGACTTCAACTAAACATGCGTCATGACAAATACGCAATTCCATATCAATTGCCGATAAGTGGGTCATTGTTTTTAAGTGAGAACTTAGCTGTGTTTGTAGTGATTGCTTTAGAGAAATAACGCTCGTATATTTGTATTGTTGCAGAATACGCAACGTTATTCTTGATGCCGAAAGGAGAAGATCATCTTTAACCTGTAGTTTAGATATTTCCGGAGCCAGCTTTAAAAGGCGGCGATAGTTAGCCTCATACAGTCCTGTGGGAGTGGTCGTCTGGTGATTTGATTTATTAATAGTGTGTGTCATAACTTCTTTATACTGGTTTTTCTATACTGGCAATTGAAGGTCAATTAATCATTTATTCGAGCTCGTAAGCGCAACTGGGCCTGACTTAATAATTGACTGACTCGTGATTCGCTAACTCCCATCAATAGCCCAACTTCTTTTAAATTCATTTCTGTATCATAGTAAAGCGACATAACCATTCTTTCACGTTCTGGTAATCCCGCAATAGCCTGTGATAAACGCTGATGAAACTCATCTTCCAGGATTTCATCCACTACATTTTGTCGTCGATCTTCAAAAATTCCCAGACTTTGTGTATCATCTGTTCCCAAATCATCAAACCTCAGCATTCGACAAGCACTACCATCTTTTAAAATCTGATAGTACTCACTCATACTAATACCCATTTCCTGAGCCACTTCAACATCACGTGCATCACGTCCCGTCCTGCGCTCAATTTCCTGTATGGTTGCAGACAGATCCCGTGCTTTTTTATGCACTGATTTAGGTGCCCAGTCACTACGCCTGACTTCATCCAGAATCGCACCACGGATACGAATGGTCGCATAGGTTTCAAACTGAGCACCCTGCTTCGGGTCATAGTTCTTGCCCGCATCTAAAAGACCAATAAGGCCAGACTGAATGATATCATCAATATGAATATCCGCAGGCAATCGTGCTGACATATGATAGGCAATTTTCTTCACTAGTGGTGCATACCTTTCCACTAGTTGATCAGCAATTTGTTTACCTTCAGATGAATACATAGAAAATCAGTTCAGCTCTTAAGACCTGGGAGCTTGTCCGAGAATAGATAACCTACTGCGGAAAATCCATTTTGGCCATATTTTCCTATCATTTTCATTTAATAGCGCAACTATTGGCTTCAAATGATAGAAAAATCTGACTCAAAATGGCTTTC
>WTAX01000306.1 GCA_013139395.1 Gammaproteobacteria bacterium
TCATTTTAATCAGTAACAAATAATTAATTGAATCCTAATGTTTAAGCAGCAACTTAAATTCGCTATTACATTTATCGGGCTGGGAGCATTGCTCGGCTGGTATACTCATGCTGCCTATAAAAGCAGCAGCAATAGAAGTTCTAATGTAGAGAGTGTACCAATCGAAAAAAAAACCTTGATCACTAATACTACTCAGTCAAATCTACCAGCACTATCTAAAAGTGATTCTACTGAACAGCAATTTTCTAAACTGCTAGAAAAAAAATATTTTAATAAGGCATTATACGTCTATAAAAGTGTAGAGCCTGCAGTACAATCGAGGTTATTGTTAATTATACGTTCAGAAATCAATGAATTAAATAAAGAAATAGATCCTGATGTATTGAGCTTATTAGAAATATTTTTACAGGAATACTATGATAATACACAATTATTAATCATAAAGGCCAAGGCACTCATATTAAGAAATGAAGCTGAGCAGGCATTAAGTTCATATTTACGGGCTAAAAGTTATGCAAAAAATAATGATGAGCATATTGCTATCAGTCAGCAAATTCATGACTTTTCAAAAACCACCTACAAACAATTTGTAAAGGAAAAAACGTGGTTAAGAAGTATTGAATTTTTTATTCAATTAATCGAGAATGAGCCGGATTTTCCGTTTTATCATTTATGTTTAGCTGAATCTTATATAAAACAAGGTGAAGATGACAAAGCCATTATACCTCTGCAGTGGATTAAGGATGATATTGTTTATGGTAATCAAGCGATAGATTTATTAGATATAATTATGCTTAATCACCTTTCAACAGGAATTGATCTTGAAAAACAAGGGGAGCAATATGTCACAACCAGTATACTATCAGACAATTATGAAATTAAGATGCTAATTGATACTGGAGCATCATATTCCTCACTACCATCACTAATACTAGAACAACTAGTACAGGATCAGCAAGCTGAAAAAGTGGGGCGTAATAAAATACAAACTGCGGGAGGATTGGTTGAAGCTGATATCTATAAAGTAAAAAAAATGACTATCGGGGACTTCTCAGTTAATGATATTATGGTCACTGAACTGGATTTAGAAACACTGGACGGTTCACAAAATGATTTTGACGGGCTGCTTGGAATGAATTTTTTGAGTCATTTTGATTTTACCATCGATCAAAAAACTCAACAGCTCTTTTTGACACCAAAACTTAATTAAGGTTTGTAGTTTATGAAGTTATTTTGTTTATTTTTTACACTAAGTCTCATGCTTGGTGGGTGTACTGCAATAACACCTGAAAATAAAAATACATATGATGAACCAATAATGAATATGGAACGGGCGCCAGAGCCTGGTTCTGATGCTTTTTATTTGAATATTGCTAAGGATCTTTATGTTGCCGGGCAATATAAACAGGCTCATCAGATAACTACAGGTCTTGCGGAAAAAAATAATGCAGAAGCACAGTATTTGTTAGGTTATCTCTACTATTATGGACAAGGGGTTCCTATTGATGTTAAGCAAGGGGCAAAATGGATTACTATTTCTGCTGATTCCGGTTATCGTCCTGCAATAGAAGCACTGGTACTCATCAAACATGGTTTGACGCCTGATAATAAATGCTCAACAGTTAATTCAGTCCCTCAAGAAGCGAGTGCAGTAAAAAATGATGTTGATAATGCTTCTCTGAGTGCTGAAAATGAAGAAGTATCAATTGAAACAGTTGAACTTAAAAAAGGTGAGATTTTAATTACCCCAAAAAATAATAAAATAAAAGCAGATAAACCAGAAGAAAAGATAAAAAAGATTGAACTTATCAGATCTGATAAGTTATGGAAACGTCATACTATTCAATTAACAAAAACTGAAAGCAAACAAGCTGTATTGGATTATATAAAAGATTTTGAAACTAAGTTTCCTGATTTAAAAGACTATATTGTCAGCTATAAGTCAAAAAGCAGTCCTTATACTTATGGTGTCGGGTTTAGTACTTTTGAAACAAAGTCTGATGCAGATATTGCTTTAAAAAACTTACAGGCTCGACTGAATAATTCAACATTGCTTGTTAAATACCTGGAAGAATACAGCCCTTTTTGATAAAAATCATTATTATAGAATTCATTATGAGTATTGATGAATTCTACTGTGAAGCGCTCCATAAAACCAATCTTTATCCTCTGCATACAAGTAAATATTGTAACTATTCAGTGTGTATTCCTAAATAACGCTTGTTAAGCCCATGGTCACTTATTTTTCTAACTTTGAGAACTCGCTACGCTCAAACAATCAAAGTCAGAAAAATAAGCAACCACAGGCTTTTTGTAAATAATACGCTTCTAAGTTACAAAAATATAAGTCTTTGTATTTTATATGTTTTATAACTTATAGATGGTTGACCGGTACGTTCTGGGTTGCTGAATAGTTACTAAATATTTTTCTGAACACATTTTCTATTATTCCATTTCTTATTACTCAATGGTAATTAAAATCTCATCTGGATTAACCGTATCACCTTTAGAAACATACACTTCTGTTACTTTACCTGAAATAGGTG
Organism: Gammaproteobacteria bacterium; assembly: GCA_013139395.1. Taxonomy (GTDB): domain Bacteria; phylum Pseudomonadota; class Gammaproteobacteria; order GRL18; family GRL18; genus GRL18. Next base: position 2,547 of record WTAX01000306.1, read on the forward strand.
CCTGAATCTCGGTTTCCATTTTCATTGCTTCGGTAATGATAACCGGCGTTCCTGCTTCAACGATATCTTCCTCTTTAACTAATACATCAACAATGACACCAGGCATTGATGTGGTTACATGACCGGGTTGTGAAGCCTTTGGACGCTTGCTGCTTTTTCCTGAGTGGGGAACAGTAGTCTGAGAAGATAAATCAATTTCAGATAAAATCTCAACTTGTAATTCTTCTGGTACACCATCAAGAGTCATATAAAATGGACGGCGTTCCTGATTTGGATGTCCGGTTCCGGTAACTTTAATATGATATTCTTCTCCATGTAACGTAATTAAAAATTCTGTCGGAGCATTAGGACAAGACGCTTCATGTTCACCAATGGGTTCCAGGTACTCAGCAACAAGAGTACCTGAAGAGCGCTGCTCTAAGAACTCTTTTCCGATATCAGGAAACATGGCATAAATAATGACATCTTCTTCAGTTTTAGCTAATGCTCCTATTTCTGATTTGAGACGGGAAAGTTCTGGCTTTAGCAGGTCGGCAGGACGACATTCAATCGTTTCTGCATTACCTATGGCAAGTTGTTTGGTTTTTTTATTGATCTTACCGGGGGCTCTGCCATATTTACCCTGTAAATAAAGTTTGACCTCATTGGTGATGGTTTTATAGCGTTCACCCGTTAAGACATTAAGTACAGCCTGAGTGCCGACAATTTGTGATGTCGGAGTGACCAGAGGAGGATAACCCAAATCACAGCGAACCCTTGGTATTTCCTCAAGTACATCTTGCATGCGAGTGAGTTCACCTTGCTCTTTGAGCTGGTTTGATAAATTAGAAATCATGCCGCCGGGTACTTGATTGACTTGTACCCGAGTATCCAGGCCGGTAAATTCACTTTCAAATTGATGATATTTCTTGCGTACCTGATAGAAATAAGCACCGATATCCTGCAGTTCTTTTAGATTTAATTTTGTATCATAAGGTGTATTTATAAGAGCAGCGACCATACTTTCTGTTGTTGGATGGCTTGTGCCTTCAGCAAATGAAGAAATAGCGGTATCAATACCACTACATCCAGCCTCAAGAGCCTTTAACTGACACATTGATGCCAATCCAGCGGTGGCATGTGAATGCAGATGTACCGGAACATCAAGGGCGTCGACTAAAGCCTTTACTAACTCGGATGTAATATAAGGTGTCAGTAAACCGGCCATATCTTTAATAACAATCGAATCACAACCCATTTGCTGCATCTGTTTTGCCATTTTGACGAAAAGCTTATTATTGTGAACGGGGCTGGTGGTATAAGAAATAGCACCCTGAGCATGTTTGTTATTTTCCTTGACCGCTTTAATAGATGACTGCAGGTTACGAGTATCATTCATGGCATCAAATATGCGAAATACATCAATACCATTTTGTGCAGATAATTTGACAAATTCTTTAACTACATCATCGGAATAATGACGATAGCCCAGAAGATTTTGTCCTCGGAGCAGCATTTGTAATGGGGTGTTTGGCAGTGCTGTTTTGAGTTGCTGCAAACGCTCCCATGGATCTTCTTTAAGAAAGCGAATACAGGAGTCAAACGTGGCACCACCCCAGACTTCAAGAGACCAGAAACCGATGTCATCAAGTTTTTTACAAATGGGCAGCATATCATCTGTACGCATACGAGTGGCTATAAGTGATTGATGACCATCTCTTAATACTGTTTCAGTGACTCGAATTTTAGCCATTGTTCTATCCTATGAAAAATATAAAGCGATAAAAATAGATTGTTACATTCCCTGATGAGCAGCAATTGCTGCAGCAAAAGCCAAAGCTAAATGCTGTTGAGAGCACTTAACTGAATAATTAATTAATTCCGGGTGTTCTTCAACAAAGCTGGTATTGAATGAGCCGGAAACAAAGTCATCAGAATTTAATATGGCATTTTGATAAGGAATAGTGGTTTTTACTCCATAAACGCTCATATCTTTTAACGCTCTTTTTGAACGTTGAATCACTTCATCCCACTGTAACGCCCAGACAATCAGCTTGGCACACATAGAATCGTAATAGGGCGGGATAACATAGCCGGTATAAATAGCTGCATCAGTTCTGACACCAGGACCGCCGGGTGCTAAATAGCGTGTGATCCGTCCATAACTGGGTAAAAAATCATTTTTAGGATCTTCAGCATTAATACGAAACTCCATGGCATAACCACGGATTTGAATTTGATCCTGTGTAAAACGCAATTTAAGACCGCTGGCAATGCGAAACTGCTCCTGAACAATATCAATACCGGTAATTTGTTCAGTAATGGTGTGTTCTACCTGTAGACGGGTATTGACTTCCATAAAATAAAACTGATCGTTTTCATCCATCAGAAATTCAACTGTACCGGCATTAGTATAGCCAGCGGCTTTAGCCGCTTTGACAGCTAACTCACCAATAAAATTTCGTTGTGACTCATTTAATTGAGGTGACGGTGCAATTTCAATCAGCTTTTGATGACGGCGTTGTATTGAGCAATCACGTTCATACAAATGAATGACATTGCCTTGTTCATCTGCAAGGATCTGAACTTCAATATGCCTGGGGTTAACAACACATTTTTCCATAAAAACATCAGCGGAACCAAATGCTTTGGTCACCTCAGAAATTACACGAGGATAATAATTGATAAGTTCAGTTTTGTTGCTGCATAAACGAATACCCCGTCCACCACCGCCAGAAGTGGCTTTTAGCATGACTGGATAGCCAATCTTGGCCGCAACGCTTATTGCTTCATTAATATCCTTAAGATTGCCCTTACTGCCGGGAGTTACTGGTATTCCGGCTTTTATCATGGTGTCTCGAGCGTGTGTCTTATTACCTAATTGACTGATCACTTCAGAAGTGGGACCAATAAATTTGATATTGCGCCGCTCACAAATTTGTGCAAAAAGGGGATTTTCGGATAAAAAGCCATAACCTGGGTGAATGGCATCACATCCTGAGGCGAGAGCAATATTAACCAGACGATGGGCATTGAGGTAACCACTTACGGGCTCAGGACCAAGACAATAAGCTTCATCTGCTTTTTTGACATGAAGTGCATTATGGTCAGCATCGGCATAAACCGCCACAGATGTAATGTTCATTTCAGTACAAGCTCGTACCAGACGCACGGCAATTTCACCACGATTAGCAATGAGGATCTTCTTAATCACAAATAATTCCCTTATTAATCAATATTGAAAATATTCTGCTTAGCTTTTTGTCTTTCTATATCGACTCTGGTTAGTAGAAGTCTATGAAATACAAAGTTGAATATAGAATATGGCTGATTAACGGGCTTTGTCAATGGTATATTGAAGTGATTTATGTAAAGTGATAAATAATAGACAAATTTAATCCTTAAAGCTTTTGACAATAGTATTCAAAAACAATAAAATGGTGGATTAATTCTGATGATGTAGTTGTATACAGTTATAAACAAATATGATTGAACGTATCCCGCAAAGAATCGATCATTTTAGATACACCGATCAGGGTGTTATTCTAGATGGTGTGCTGGCACAAAAAGAGTCGGCTAAAGACTTATTGAGATTCAAAGAAGCAATTCTTGAAAATTCCAGTGATATTATATACCACCTGGAATTTGATGTTGACTTTTTAGGAAATCGACATGTGACCGGGAAGGTGAGTACTCAGGTTATTTTGCAATGTCAGCGTTGTATGAATAATTTTGAACTTGAACTTAATTGCGATGTATCAACTGCTTTTGTTCAAAATGAAACCGAACAAAAATTAGCTGAAGACTCGGATTACGATATCTTCTGGTTAGCTAAAAGAGAATACTTAGATCCCAGAGTATTAATTGAAGATGAGTTATTGCTGGCTCTGCCGCAAATAGCAATGCATGCGCTATCAGAAGTGGGCAAAAGTTGTAAAGCCGAAGTGGTGTTTTTAGAAGCTGATTCGGAGCAAGACAATTATTTAAAAAAAGATAATAGGCTTGATGAAGATAATAGCAGCTCAGAGCAGGTGGATGATAATCCTTTTGCTATACTGAAGCAGTTAAAAAGTAAGAAATAGAAGTAAGAAGTAAAGTAAAAATTTAATAATATTTTGTAATTTTAAGTACCTGTTTACAGGTTCAGAAGGAAATCAAATGGCAGTTCAAAAAAATAAATGTACCCCCGCTCGTCGTGGTTCACGTCGTTCACATGATTCTTTAACAGCAGCAACATTATCAATTGACCCAACTAGTGGTGAAACACATCGTCGTCATCACATCACAGCTGATGGCTACTATAAAGGTCGTAAGGTTTTAGGAAAATAATCCAGCCTGCTTACTTTAAAATAAGTTTAATTCACTTTTTATCAAACTGATTTAGCTAAATCAGTTTGATATTAATCAGACTTTACTACAAAATAATTATTAAAAATTTTACAAAGCCTCAGAATTTTCTAGAGGCTTTGTTTTTGGTACTTCAAAAATATGATAAATGACTTGCATAACAGCACGTTAGCAATTGATGCCATGGGGGGTGATATTGGTTTGGATGTCACTGTGCCGGCAGCAGTTGACACTCTAAAAGACTATGCTCATCTTAAAATTATTCTCGTGGGCGATCAAAGTGCTATTGAACAGAGGCTTGAAAACTGTCCCGCTTCCATAAGGCAGCAAATTGTTATTCAACATGCATCACAAGTGGTTGGTATGGATGAGAAGCCGGCATCAGCATTACGTGGTAAAAAAGACTCATCCATGCGTGTTGCTATTAATCTGGTGAAATCCGGTGCTGCGGATGCCTGCGTCAGTGCTGGCAATACCGGTGCATTAATGGCGACGGGGCGATTTGTTTTAAAAACCCTGCCTGGAATAGATCGACCTGCAATATGCTCTGCTATACCCACACAAACCGGGCATACCCACATGTTGGATTTGGGTGCAAATATCGACCTGTCTGCCCAGCACCTATTTGAATTTGCGGTGATGGGTTCTGTGCTGACTAGTGCTATTGATAGTATTGAAAAACCAACTATTGGTCTGCTCAATATTGGCGAAGAAGAAATGAAAGGTAATGAGCAGGTACAGCAAGCTGCTCAATTAATTGCTAATAGTAATCTTAATTATCATGGTTTTATAGAGGGTGATGACATCTATAAAGGTGTGGTTGATGTGGTGGTTGCTGATGGTTTTGTGGGCAATATATCTCTAAAGACATCGGAAGGTGTTGCTAAAATGATCATTTTTTATATTAAACGTGAGTTTAATAGAAATTGGCTGACAAAGTTAGCGGGTCTGGTAGCAATGCCCGTTTTAAATGCCTTTAAGAGCAAAATTGACCCAAGAAAATATAATGGGGCAAGTTTAGTGGGGCTAAAAGGGATTGTTGTTAAAAGCCATGGTGGTGCGGATGTTTTCTCTTTTAGTAATGCAATTAAAGTTGCTATGCTTGAAGTTGAGAATAAAGTCCCGCAAAAAATCAGTAAGGTATTAGAAGAGACTTTAGTTGATAATAATGAACCTGATCTAAACTAATTCGCTTAAATATTGCTAAAATGAGAAGAATAGATTGTTGTGTGCTACAATTTTAATGTTTCTTTCACTAGGATAAATTTATATAGATGTTTTCTCGTATTATGGCTACTGGTAGTTATTTGCCAGACAAAATTTTAACCAACCAGGATTTGGAAAATATTGTTGATACCACTGATCAATGGATCACGGAAAGAACCGGTATCAAACAACGTCATATCGTTGCTGATGATCAATCAACCTGTGATTTAGCGGAGTTTGCAGCAAGAAATGCGCTAGAGGCTGCTGATATCGATCCTCAATCCATTGATCTCATTATAGTGGCGACAACAACGCCTGATAGAGTTTTCCCCAGTACTGCCTGTTTATTACAGCAACGTCTGGATATACATGGTTGTCCTGCTTTTGACGTTCAGGCTGTTTGTACCGGTTTTGTTTATGCTCTGGATATCGCCGATAAATTCATAAAAACGGGGGCTGCCAAACGAGCTCTGGTGATTGGTGCAGAAACCTTGTCACGTATTGTTGACTGGACTGATCGAACGACCTGTGTATTATTTGCAGATGGTGCTGGTGCAGTTATTATTGAAGCTAGTGAAGAGCCCGGTATCTTATCAACTCATATCCATGCAGACGGCAGTTTTGCTGAGTTATTGACGACTAATGGTGGTATTACAGATGTTGGTCCTGATGGGCTGGATAATATTCTTATTGAAATGAAAGGTAATGAAGTCTTTAAAATGGCCGTCAATACTTTAGGGCGAATTGTTGATGAAACCCTGAGTGCAAATAATATGCAAAAATCTGATATTGACTGGTTAGTACCTCATCAGGCAAATATCAGAATTATTAATGCCACTGCAAAAAAATTAAAAATGTCCACTGATCATGTTGTAACCACGGTTCAAAATCATGGTAATACATCAGCAGCATCAGTACCTCTGGCGCTTGATACTGCGGTAAGAGATGGGCGCATAAAACGTGGTGAAACTATTTTATTAGAAGCTTTTGGTGGTGGGTTCACCTGGGGCTCGGCATTAATCAAATATTAAACAGTCTCTATAAATAAAATAGTTTCTAAAAATTGGTACCCGGATGGGGTATCACATAAAAAGGATAAAACGATGTCAGTAGCCTTTATTTTTCCGGGTCAGGGATCTCAGTCAGTCGGCATGCTTAGTACCATTGCCGATGAAAATCCTGAATATGGTGAGATCGTCACCTCAACCTTTCAGCAAGCTAGTGACAGACTCGGCATTGATCTATGGAATCTGGTAAAAAACGGCCCTGAAGCCGAACTCAATTTAACAAAAAATACTCAACCTGCCATGCTGGCCGCCGGCTATGCGCTTTGGCAAATCTGGCAAAGTAAAGAAGGCGTCATTCCTGCAGTATTGGCTGGTCATAGTCTTGGTGAATACACTGCACTGGTTTGTTCTGAAGCCTTAGACTTTTCTGATGCGATTGGTTTAGTTGCATCTCGTGGTAGATATATGCAGGATGCTGTTGAGTCAGGTGAAGGTGCAATGGCTGCCATTTTAGGCCTTGACGATGAAGCTGTTATCAAAGTCTGCGAAGATACGGCTGAAGAAAGTGGTAGAGTTGTTTCCGCGGTTAATTTTAATGCGCCGGGACAAGTGGTGATTGCAGGTCATAGTGATGCAGTAGAGCAGGCCGTTACTTTAGCTAAAAATAGTGGTGCAAAAAAAGCAATTAAATTAGCGGTTAGCGTGCCTTCACATTGCTCATTAATGGAAAGTGCTGCTGAAAAACTGGCAAAAAAGCTCGAATCCATTAATATAGAGCGTCCGGTCATTCCTGTTATTAATAATGTTCATGTCACTATTGAGAATGAAGTTGACTCAATTCGTGATTCATTAGTCAGGCAGCTTTCACATCCAGTACGCTGGGTTGAAACCATTAATAAAATGGCTGCTGAAGGCACTAAACAAATTGTTGAATGTGGCCCAGGAAAAGTGTTAACAGGATTAAATCGACGTATTAACCGTCAAATGCCTGCTCATGCCATGTTTGATACAGCCACTATTGATAAAGTTTTTGAGGAATTATCGTAATGTCTATGGAAAATGAAGTCGCTCTGGTGAGTGGTGCAAGTAGAGGAATTGGTCAGGCTATTGCTCTGAATTTAGGCAATAAAGGAGCTACGGTTATTGCTACAGCAACCTCTGAAAGAGGTGCAGAAAATATCTCTAACTATCTGAAAGAAAATGGTATTAAAGGTCAGGGCATGGTTCTCAATGTGACTGATCAAAGCAGTATTGATACTTTATTAATTGCCATGAAAGATAATTATGCCATGCCTTCTATTCTGGTTAATAACGCAGGTATTACTCGTGATAACCTGCTGATGAGAATGAAAGATGAAGAATGGGATGATATTATTCAAACCAATTTAACATCGATTTTTAAACTATCTAAAGCCTGCCTGCGTGCCATGATGAAAGCAAAAAAAGGGCGTATTATTTCTATTGCTTCAGTGGTTGGTTTAACGGGCAATCCCGGTCAGACAAACTATGCTGCTGCTAAAGCAGGTATCTTTGGTTTTACTAAATCTTTAGCTAGAGAAATTGGTTCACGTGGTATTACTGTTAATGCTGTAGCACCTGGTTTTATTGACACCGATATGACTAAATCTTTACCTGACGAAGCAAAAGATGCTTTACTGAAACAAATTCCTCTTAATCGTTTAGGTCAGGTTGATGAAATTGCTTCGGCTGTCGGCTTCTTAGCCTCCGCAGATGCCGCCTATATCACGGGTGAAACCATTAATGTTAATGGCGGGATGTATATGCCATAGGAATTTGTCCGAGAATAGATAAATTAGCAGGCAAATATAGTACTAACCAGCATAAAATAACTATTTTATGCGGTAAACCCTAGTTTTATACTCACTGAATAACTAAATAGTGAAAAAATTAACATCTATTACTGGCATATCGGTTTAGATTTCACTAAAATAGCGTCACGTAAATAAGCACACTAAATATGCACAGTTTTTAAGTTCTTTAGGGATTTGTTTTTACATTAATGTAAAAATATATTCTTTAGATAATTTGGGGCTGTATAACTTAAGTGTATAAGAATGTGTTACAAAGAATTATGGAGATTTGAATAAAATGAGTAGTGTTGAAGATAGAGTTGCTAAAATAGTTGTTGAACAGCTTGGCGTTAAAGAAGATGAAGTAAAATCTGAAGCTTCATTTGTTGATGATTTAGGTGCTGATTCTTTGGATACTGTTGAGTTAGTCATGGCTCTTGAAGAAGAGTTTGGTACTGAAATTCCAGATGACGAAGCTGAAAAAATTACGACTGTTCAGTTAGCAATTGATTATATTAGTGCAAATACTGAAGCTTAATATTCATTATGTATTGATATAACACATATCAGTACATTTTTATCAGTACAATTGCATGACGTATTTTATAAAGCCGATTCTAATAGTGCTCATTATTTGCATTGTTAAAATTCGGCTTTAATTTTTTTAGGTCTGGAATTTTTTTTCTAATGGTATCGCCTGGGTTAGTATATTGACCTTTTGCTTTTTAGTATTTTGTTGGGGAGTTGAGCTTGACTAAGAGAAGAGTAGTTATTACCGGTATGGGGATGGTAACTCCTGTTGGTTTGAATGTATCTGAATCATGGGAAAATATTCTGGCAGGCAAAAGTGGTATTAAGCCAATTGATCATATGGATACTGAAGCATTCAGTGTAAAGTTTGGTGGTTCGATCAGAAACTTTGATATAAGTGACTATCTATCGGCAAAAGAAGCAAAAAAAATGGATACCTTCATGCACTATGGTATGGCCGCAGGTATTCAGGCAATTGAAGACTCGGGTCTTGAGATTACTGAAGATAATGCCTGGAAAATCGGTGTTCATATCGGCTCGGGCATTGGTGGAATTTCTGGTATTGAAAAAGGCCATAATAATTACCTTAGAGGCGGTCCTCGAAAAGTATCCCCGTTTTTTGTACCCAGTAATATTATCAATATGATATCTGGCAATCTTTCTGTTAAATATGGTTTAAAAGGACCTAATTTAGCAATGGCAACTGCCTGTGCGACAGCCACACATAGTATTGGTGATGCCGCTCGAATTATTGAATATGGTGATGCAGATGTGATGGTCACTGGTGGTGCAGAAATGGCAACTACTCATACGGGGCTTGCAGGATTTGCTTCAGCAAGAGCACTTTCCACTCGAAATGATGATCCTCAAACAGCTTCCAGACCCTGGGATAGAGACCGTGATGGTTTTGTTCTTAGTGATGGTGCTGGTGTTGTTGTCTTAGAAGAGTATGAATTTGCCAAAGCACGTGGTGCTAAAATTTATGCCGAAGTACTGGGCTTTGGTATGAGTGGCGATGCTTATCATATGACTTTACCTTCCAAGGGTGGTGAGGGTGCTAGTCGCTGTATGGATTCAGCATTAAGAAATGCCGGTTTAAATCCAGAACAGATCAATTATATCAATGCACACGGCACATCAACTCCTGCTGGTGACCTGGCCGAAACAGATGCTGCTAAACGTAGCTTTGGTGACTATGCTTATGACTTAACCATGAGTTCAACTAAATCTATGACAGGGCATTTATTAGGAGCAGCGGGTGGTATTGAAGCAATATTTACTGCTTTAGCTATTCGTGATCAGGTGGCTCCACCAACGATTAATTTGCTTAATCCGAGTGATGATTGTGATCTGGATTATGCACCTTTAGTGCCTAAAGAAATGAAAATTGATTATGCCATTTCAAATTCATTTGGTTTTGGCGGCACGAATGGCACCCTGATTTTTGGTAAAATATAAGTCATAAAAATATATAATCATATACTAAATGGAACGGATGTATATGGTTATGTGTTAGCTCAATAAAAACAGATACTTTTTAAAAACTGATAAAATATGACTCATGCCTGCCAGTTAACTGAAATCTCAAAACAGGCATTTCCTGAATTTATTCAATTTTATCGTCATTTCCCCAAAAAATACCCTTTTTTACTGACCACTTCTAGTAAAAAACAAACTATTCTAAAAAAAAATAAGACTCGCATTAATAATGAACAGGAATCAAATTTTGATATTTTGTTTATTGAACCAGACTATAGCTTAAAAATGGATCATGAATTTAAGCTTTCAGTCTCTAGTGAACACTTAAATATTGATGCAAATGATTTGTTTCTTGATGCCTTTGATAAACTTTTTTTAGTTGAAAAAAAAATATTTTCATCTAGTGACAAGCAAATACCATTAACACATCAATTACCATTTACTGGCGGGTGGTTTGTTTTTTTTGCTTATGAATTTGCCCAGCAAATTGAACCTGGCTTAAAACGTATCTGTGAAAAACAATTACTTCCCATTGCCTATGCCTCACGTGTAAAGCAAGCGCTTATTTATGATCATCAACAGGAAAAAATATTTTTTCTAAGTGAATCACAACTTGATCACGCTGCTGCTTTTCAATCTTTATTAGATGATGTGCAGGTAATTAAAAAATCAGAGAGTGTAATGAAACGCACTACTGATTTAATGGCTGCCCTTGAAGAGGAAGATGATAAGACTTTTTTAGATTCAGCAGAAAAAATTCACCACTATATTAAAGAAGGTGATGTTTTTCAGGTCAATTTATCTCGTCTTTGGAAAACGACATCTAAACAAAAAGAACATGTTGAACAAGCTGCTTCATTATCAGAAACGCTTTTCAAAGAAAATCCAGCTCCTTTTTCGGGACTAGCCAGTTTTTTGTCTGATGAAGGTCGTAGCAGCATTATTTCTTCCTCACCTGAACGTTTACTGAAAGTGACTGATAGAAAGCTTGAGTCCAGACCAATTGCCGGGACTCGTCCACGCAGTGCTTCGGATCGGGAGGATATGCGACTTTTGGATGAACTTCATGCACATCCTAAGGAACAGGCTGAGCATATCATGTTGATTGATTTAATTCGCAATGATTTAGGCAGAGTATGTATTCCAGGAACGGTCATAGTTGATGAATTTATGAGTAATGAAACATATGCTCATGTACACCATATTGTGTCTAATGTCATTGGGCAATTACAGGATGAGGTTACTCCTGGCGATGTCATAAAGGCACTTTTTCCAGGCGGTACGATCACTGGTTGTCCAAAAGTTCGCTGTATGGAAATTATTGCCGAATTAGAGCAGTATTCAAGAGGTGCTTATACGGGTTCAATGGGCTATATTAATCACAATGGCAGCATGGATTTAAATATATTAATTCGCTCGATGCTTTTAGAAGATATAGGTGATATTAAGGATACGCAAACATTAACTTTTAGGGCTGGGGCAGGTTTGGTGTTTGATTCTATAGCAAAAAAAGAGCTTATGGAAACACGGGCTAAAGCAAAAGGTTTACTCCAGACGTTACAAATGCAGATGCATAACGATGATTGATAACCAGGCAATAAATTTAATAAATGATGTAATTGATGTTAATGATCGAGGTTTAACCTATGGCGATGGAATTTTCGAAACCATTGCCTATGTTAATGGTGAATTACATAATTGGCATTTACACTGGCAACGTCTTTGCTCAGGTGCTGAGCGACTAAGTTTGTCGATACCTGATGAGGTTATTTTTCTTAATAAGATTAATTTAAAATTGTTGCAAAATAATGACTTAGATTCAGACAGCTTAGATTCTGAGAACCTGAATTCTGAAAACCTGGATTCTGCAAAGAAAGTGATTAAAATTATTATTACCCGAGGCAAGGGAGGGCGTGGTTATCAATTTCCCCAGCAGGCACAAACCTCTGTGATTATAAGTGTTCATCATTGGCCAGAAAGGTCAATTGATGACTATAAAAAGGGCATTAGAGTAAAAGTGTGTCAAACTTGTCTTGCCCAACAACCTGTATTAGCAGGTATTAAACACTTAAATCGCCTGGAACAGGTGCTTGCCCGTAATGAATTTAATGGCAATGATTATCATGACGGTATTATGCTGGCCTGTTCTGATGAGTCGTCTCAACTTCATAGCAGGGTGATAGAGGCAACGAGCAGTAATCTTTTTTTTGTGAAAAATGGTCAATTATTTACACCAAAAATTGATACTTGCGGTGTTCAGGGTACAATAAGGCAAGAAATTTTTCAGCGGGCAAAAAAAATGTCCATTAGTATTGAAGAAGGTCATTATACTCTAAGCGAGTTAAGTGATGCCTCAGATGTTTTTTTCAGCAATAGTATTTTTGGTATTGTGCCTGTGGCTTCGATTACTTGCAGTGACAATACACAATGGTTTTATTCGCAACAGAATAAACAGCGAATTTCTGCCGCATTATCGAGTAAAATTAATAAAGCACTTAGCAGACCTGTTCTTTTATAATTAAAAACGAGCATCCTTAAACCTAGAATAATCAGTTGGCATCTACTGCAACAGCCTTATGCACTGAATCTTAAGGGCTTTCCAGAATATTTTGACTTCACCCGTAGGGTGACTACGAATAAAATCAAAATAACCTGTAAAAACCTTAATCTCCAGCACCTAAGACTGTTTCGCTACGATGCCAACTGATTATTCTAGGTTAAACCTTTTATTAATAACAAACTAATCGTTTAGTAAACACATTATTTATGATTAAAAATTTTTTTAAACTTTTCGCATTATTAATTATTATCGGCAGCTTCGTTGCTGGCTGGTACTGGAATGAATATAAGATTTATTTGATCCAGCCTGTTAATATCCCTGTGTCAGATCCATCAAGTCATAAAGCAGAACAGATATTTACCATTAAAAAAGGTGAGCTGATCCGACATATTGCCAATAATCTGCAGCAGAAATCTATCATTACTCATCCTGAATATTTTCGTCTTTATGCACGTCTCTCAAAAAAGGCTGCAAAAATTAAAGCAGGTGAATATTCACTTAAAGCTGGAATGACGGTTGTTGATTTAATTGATCTCTTTATTTCCGGCAAAGTGAATCAATATTCTCTGACTATTGTAGAAGGGTGGACGGTTAAAGAAGCGTTAAATACCATTATAACGGATAACAATCTGACGCAATCAGCAAAACCTATTGAGCTTGATAATAATTATGATGATTTAAAAAACTATCTTAATACTCAGCAAGCTAATCTGGAAGGCCTTTTATATCCAGATACGTTTAATTTTCCTCGTGGTACCAGTCATTATCAATTTATAAAACGCTCTTATGAGCAAATGCAAAGAGTACTTGCTGAGGAATGGCAAAACAGAGAAAAACCGACGCCGTTAAAATCAGCCTATGAGGCTTTAATTCTTGCCTCAATAGTAGAAAAAGAATCGGGTGTTAGTAGTGAACGCAGTAAAATCGCCGGGGTTTTTATTCGTAGGATGAATAAAAACATGCGTCTACAGTCTGATCCCACGATTATTTATGGTATGGGCGATCGTTATAATGGCAATATTCGACGCCGTGATATTAATGAAAAAACAGCATACAATACCTATCAAATAAATGGTTTACCGCCAACACCTATCGCCATTCCCGGACGTGAAGCCATTCATGCAGTATTGCATCCCGATAAAGGAAAAAGTCTGTACTTTGTTGCTGACGGTTCAGGCGGGCATGTATTCAGCAATAACCTCAAAGCTCACAATAATGCGGTAAGAAAATATATTTTAAAAAAGAAGTGAAATACTAATCATGTTTAAAGGCAAGTTTATTACCATTGAAGGTTCAGAAGGATCGGGAAAATCAACCAATATTAATTTTATTCAGGATTATCTGAAGCAAAAAAATATCCCGTTTATTTTAACTCGTGAACCTGGCGGTACACCCATTGCGGAAAAAATTCGTGATTTATTATTAGATAAGGCAAATACCAGCCTCTGTGATGATGCCGAGTTATTACTCATGTTTGCTGCCCGGGCTCAACATTTAAATGAATTAATTATACCTGCACTTGAATCAGGAAAATGGGTGATAAGTGATCGATTTACTGATGCAAGCTATGCTTATCAGGGAGGAGGGCGCGGCTTATCATGGCAGAAGATTGCTCAATTAGAACAATGGGTGCAGGGAGATTTAAGGCCGGACGCTACCATCCTGCTTGATGTACCTGTTGATAAAGGTATGGAGCGTGTACGCGAACGTGGAGAAACTGACCGTTTTGAGCAGGAACAACTGAGTTTTTTTAAGCGCATCAGGGATGCGTATTTAAAGCTGGCTCGGGAGGATCCGGAACGTTTTTATATCATTGATACACTACCTGCAATTGAAGAGGTTCAGCAGCAGCTGCATCAGGTAATGGAACAATTATCTGCTTAATTTGGTAACTGCTCAACGTATTGTTAACTATCAATACTTAGATATACACGCTGAAATTTACCTTAAATCAATAGTAACTATTCAGCGTATTATTTACAAAAAGCCTGTGGTCACTTATTTTTCTAACTTTGATTGTTTGAGCGCAGCGAGTTCTCAAAGTTAGAAAAATAAGTGACCATGGGCTTAACAAGCGTTATTTAGGAATGCACACTGAATAGTTACCTTTTGTCTTGATAATAAGGGCTGTTTTTTATACCACCAGTATTCTTAAAATTAATGATATTTGACTAAAAATTGGCATATATCAAGCAATATGTCAGCTCAGTACTACAAATCCTGATAAAAAATGACTTTTTTTGTTTATCTGTATTGAATCAATAAATTGATAAGCGTATAAATAAATTATCTGCTAATTACATTTAATTCACAGGGTTTTGTCAGTAGAAAAATATTTCGGCATTACTCAGTTATTGTTACTTTTTTAAAGGATATAAAAATGGAAAAACGTGAAACAGGCAAAGTAAAATGGTT
>WTAX01000433.1 GCA_013139395.1 Gammaproteobacteria bacterium
GGCGAATTTTGTTTTGGGTAAATTCAAGGTATCTTTATAGATATTTTGCTTGCTCACAAGGTTCTCACTTTACGTCTAAATTTTTGACTCAATTTTTGTCTAAGGGGCCTATTTGGAAAAATAAGCCTTTGCCTCAACCACATCTTTTAGTATTTGTTCTTTTAATATCTCAAAAGAAGCAAACTTCATCTCATCTCTGATTTTATGTAAAAAATCCACATGTACCAGTTTGCCATAAAGATCACCTTTAAAATCGAAAAGATGAACTTCCAGCAAACCTTTTTGACCATCTACTGTTGGTCGATAACCGATATTGGCAATGCCCTCAACTCCCTCGCGACCAGAGTTTCCCCGACGACGGGCATCATTAGTTTCTTTTACGTCGGCATCAATAGTATTGAAGCATATACCCAGGTCTTTACCCCATAATCTGACCGCAAATACGCCTGACACTGCCGGAGTTTCACGATGCAGGGGAACATTAGCTGTGGGAAAGCCAATGGTTCGACCCCGCTTGGCACCATGCTGTACATGACCCGACATCCAATAAGGACGTTTTAACAATTGTCTGGTCAGCTCCATATCGCCGGCTTCTAAAGCTTGCCGGATACGAGTACTGCTGACTCTTTCATTATCAATGGCAAAAGTCGGGGTATTTTCCACTGCAAAGCCAAATTCTTTACCACTTTCAAGCAGTGTCGCAAAACTACCGCCGCGATCTTTACCAAATTGAAAGTCATCGCCCACTTGCAGATAGCTGACAGCCAGTTTATCCACCAGGATCTGCTGTATAAAGTCCTCGGCACGAAGCCGGGAAAATGATTCATTAAAATGAATCACCAGTAATTTATCAATACCACAATCAGCAATCACTTCCGCTTTATCTCTGAAGCGGGTTAAGCGGGCAGGAGAACGTTGCGGCACAAAGAATTCCTGTGGCTGTAGTTCAAAGGTGATCACTATAGAAGGCCGTTGATCAGCCCGTGCTTTTTTACTCAATTGTGACAAAATATACTGATGACCGCTATGCACACCATCAAAATTGCCTATCGTCGCCACACAGCCCTGTTTCTGCTTGCTCAGATTGTGTAAACCACGAATTATTTCCATTTCTTAGTCTCGTACTATGTTTTTGTAAACCCGTAAGTTTACAACAATATTAATGCTTAGAGTAGGACTGTTTTTATTTCGTGGGGAAAAAATTTCGTTTTCTGACACCAAGAATAAACAGACAGGCGAAATAGGCAACTATTGCCAAAGTAATACTCAATAGCAGTTGCGTAATTCGCTCTGATGTCGGCCAGTTCAACCATTGCTCCAGTTCATATTTTGTCAGCCATAACACCATCAGCATCACACTATTAGCCACAATAACTTGTAACCAGACTTTGCCCCAGCCTTTTGCCGGCCAATAGACTTCATGTTTACGCAGCCAGCGATAAAGCAAAAAGGCATTAGTAAATGCAGAGATCGAGGTAGCAATGGCCAGACCAGCATGAGCACCGGGATAATCCAGTAAAAACCAGGGAACAACAATAGCAATATTGAACACCATATTAACAATCAGCGCTGTAATCCCTATTTTGACCGGTGTTTTAGTATCCTGACGCGAATAAAAGCCGGGTAAGAGAACTTTTACCAGAATAAAGCCCACCAGACCAAAACTATAAGCCATCAGACTCATGGCGGACATCTCAATATCACTTTTAAGAAATTTATCACTGCCGAATAAGGTGGTAATGATCGGTGCCGCCAGCATAAATAAGCCCACTGCAGAAGGCACTCCCAGGTATATCACCCAACGAATGGCTTTATCCAGAGTGGCTGAAAATTGCTCTTTAGAATCACTCACATGCTGCTTAGATAAACTGGGTAAAATAACCGTTGCCAGCGCTACACCCAAAATACCCAGCGGAAATTCCATTAGTCGGTCAGAATAATACAGCCATGAAATACTACCGGTCACCAGCAATGAGGCAATAATAGTATCCAGTAGTAAATTAATCTGTGCTACCGAGGCACCAAATATGGCCGGCAACATAAGCTTCAGTATTTTTTTAACCCCCGCATGCTGTGTATCCCAGCGAGGCCAGCTGAGAAAGCCCATGCGCGCGATAAAAGGCAGTTGAAATAATAACTGTAATAAACCCGCCAGAAAAACACCAATAGCCAACCCCATTACCGGCTCATCCATCATTGGTACAATCCAGTAAACGGCTGAAATTAACACCACATTCAGCAAAACCGGGGTAAATGCTGGCACCGCAAATTGCTGATAGGTATTTAAAATGCCCCCGGCAAAAGCTACCAGAGAAATAAACAGAATATAGGGGAAGGTGATGCGCAATAAATTAACGGTTAATTCGTATTTGGACTGATTTTGTTGTTCCAGATAACCCGGAGCAAAGATCATAATGACAATAGGGGCAGCAATAACACCAATCAGGGTAATAATAAACAGCCAGCCGCCCAGAGTACCAGAAACATGCTGGATAAGATCTTTAACGGCTTGCTTATCTTTTTTTTCTTTGTATTCACCCAGTGTCGGTACAAATGCCTGATTAAATGCACCTTCAGCAAATAAACGACGCATAAAATTGGGGATTTTAAAAGCAATTAAAAAGGCATCCATACCCGCAGATGCGGCAAACTCACGAGCAAAAATCACATCCCGTATAAAACCCAATATGCGGGAAAGTAATGTCATCGCACTGACGATAAGGGTGGATTTAAACAATTTAAGACTCATTCCGCTCTGATGGAAACTGACTTAAAACAAAAAAGCCGAACTCATAGAGTCCGGCTTTTTTATTAGCTTTTAAGATTGTACTCTTTCATTTTCAAGATGCGTTCTCAAGATGCGCTCTCAAGATATTTAGCAAGTAAAATGCTCTTTAGTGAGTATCTCTTTTAGCAAAGTTTTTCTTATTAAGAAAATTTCTCTTATTAAAAACTTCTCTTATTAAAAAAAGCTTAGCCTAGAGCTTTGATTCTGGCATTCAGACGGCTCTTATGACGAGCAGCCTTGTTTTTGTGGATAAGACCCTTGCTAACCATGCTGTCAATCACAGGTGTTGCAGCTTTAAGTGCGCTGACTGCAGACTCTTTGTCACCTGTATCAATTGCAGAAACTGTATGTTTAAGTACGGTACGGAACTCAGAACGTTTAGCAACGTTTCTGGTACGACGTTTAACTGCCTGACGCGCACGTTTTTTAGCTTGTGGTGAATTTGCCAATGGTCTTACTCCTGAAATTTATTAATTTGTATCAATCTTATACGGCTAATTTTGAAAGCAGGAGATTATCCGATATTTCCAACGAAAGATCAAGTGCTTTCTTTTGCTTACTATAAGCAATAAACAATCATTAGTTCAAACTGAAATAATAGTGATTAAATAACCACCAGATTATCTCTATGAATTAATTCCGGCTCATCAATATAACCTAAGATTTCGGCAATCTTATTAGTGGCATAGCCTTTTATCTTTCCAGCTTCATCACTATTGTAGTTTATGAGTCCGCGTGCGACTTCCCGCCCGTCTTCATCCACACAGGCAACCATATCACCCCGTGAAAATTGACCAATAACATCTTTAACACC
The DNA here is from genome assembly GCA_013139395.1 of Gammaproteobacteria bacterium. Taxonomy (GTDB): domain Bacteria; phylum Pseudomonadota; class Gammaproteobacteria; order GRL18; family GRL18; genus GRL18. The sequence continues at coordinate 3,603 of WTAX01000433.1, forward strand.
CACAGCCAATAAGCTGGAGCCTTTGCTTTTAAGGACATTAGCCGCCCCCTTATCAAGTATCAGTTCACCTTTCATTTGCAGGTGCCCTGCCAGCCACTGTTTCCTTGCCAGTAATGGCGCATGATTAGCCATCAGCAGTGTACCAATCTGTTCACCCTGATAAATTCGGCTCAGGACATTATCTTCATGACCCGAAGCAATAATCGTTGCCGCACCAGAACGGGCAGCCAGACGGGCAGCTCTCAGCTTAGTCGCCATACCGCCACGACCCAGAACGCCTTTGCTGTCACCCGCCATATTATCCAGCTCAGGATCCAGTGCATCCACTTCTGTTAATAATTTAGCCTGCTGATTATGCCTGGGATCACTATCAAACATGCCTTGCTGATCCGTTAATATAACCAGTAAGTCAGCATCAATCAGATTAGCAACCAGAGCAGCCAGAGTATCATTATCACCAAAACGAATTTCATCAGTGACTACGGTATCATTTTCATTAACCACGGGAACAATCCCCAGAGTAATGAGTTTTAACAACACTGAACGGGCATTGAGGTAACGTGTGCGATTAGATAAATCATCGTGAGTGAGCAGGATCTGTGCAGTATGCAGGTTATGCTTTTGAAATTGGGATTCATACGCCTGAACAAGACCCATCTGGCCTACAGCAGCAGCAGCTTGAAGCTTATAGAGTGAATCAGGGCGAATCTTCCACCCCATGCGCTTCATGCCTTCAGCAACAGCGCCGGAGGACACTAAAACAATTTCAATGGCCTCCTGAGATGAATCACTCCGGGCAGAAGCACCAATTAAACCCGCCATTTGCTTTACCCAAAGCGTAATGGCCTCATAGTCCAGTCCATTGCCTTCATTGGTCAGTAAAGCACTGCCGATTTTAACAACCCAGCGACGGGTTTTAGGTAAATGATTGCGTTTTTGTATTCTCATGTAAAAAAATATAGGGCTTCTTTTTGTAGTAGATAGATGGTAGTTCAGATACTATTTGATAATTTTTCCAGAAACCACATCGTAGGTGCCGCTGGTAATTTGCTCATAATCTTCTTCAATATCATCATTATCTGCATGACCTTTGAAGCCGATTTGAGCTTCCAGATGATCCATAATAGCAAAACAAAGCTCTTTTGTACCCTCTTTGTTCATCGCTGAAATCTTGAAAACCGGGCCTTGCCAGCCCAGAGATTCTACAATTTCATGACATTTTTGCTCTTGCTCTTCATCAGCTAATAAGTCTATTTTGTTGATAACCAGCCAGCGTTCTTTGTTAATTAAACTATCCAGTTGTTCATTTTCTGCTGTATTACTAAATTTTTCCAGCTCTTTTTCAATCGCATTAAAACT
>WTAX01000172.1 GCA_013139395.1 Gammaproteobacteria bacterium
GTCAGGGACATGAAAAAGAATCAGCTTCAGATTTTTTTTGCTGAGCGAGAGGCCGATATCAAGGTATTATCGCGCAGTGAAAACTTACATGAATTAATTGATGATTTAATCCATGTTCATGATGAACTTCAGGTGAAAGGCCATGAACCTTATCCTGTAAATAATCCATTAGCTAAGGAAAAAATACTACCACATGAGGAATTTTTTCAGGGCTACATGAAGGATTATGGCTATTATGATGTCTTTGTGATTTGCAAAAAACATGGCCATGTCATGTATTCGTCAGCCAAAGAATCTGACTACGGGGCCAATCTTTCCTCCGGCTCTCTAAAAAACAGCGGTTTAGCAGAAGTCTGGCGTAAAACGCTGAAAAACGGACGGACCACTTATGTTGATATGAAACCCTATGAACCCAGCAATAATGCTCCAGCCATGTTTTTGGGAACCCCGGTTATTCTAAATGGTGAAACAAAAGCCGTATTGGTCTTTCAACTTTCTGATGAGGCCATCAATAAAGTCATGAAATATCGTCAGGGTTATGGAGAGTCACAGGAAGATTATCTGGTTGGCCAGGATAAACTCATGAGAAGTGACAGTTATCTTGATGCCAAAGGACACTCATTAAAAGCCTCATTTGCCAATCCTTCAGCGGGGTCTGTAGACACAGCAGCAACCAAAGCGGCTTTTTCCGGAGAAACAGAGACTCAAATAGTCATTGACTACAATGGCAATCCTGTCTTATCAGCCTATTCAAGCATTAACATTGGTAAAGATATCACCTGGGCCATATTATCTGAAATTGATGAAGCCGAAGTATTAATTACCCCCAACAGCATTCGTAACGCCATTATTATTCAGGTGTTGATTATTTTAGCCATTATTATTGCTCTGTCACTGGTAATGATCAAAACAACTTTAGTGAATCCAATCAACCGTTTTCAGTCCACATTAATTGATATTGAGAACAACAAAGATTTAACTCAATTACTGGATACCAATGCACCACTGGAAATTAAAACGATGGCTCAGAGTGTCAATGACTTACTCGGCTCTCTTAAAGACGTATTAAATAATGCCAAACAATCATCCACAGAAAATGCATCGATAGCCCATGAATTGTCTACCAGCTCTTTGGGGGTAGGTAATAATGTGGAAAAATCCGTGGTCATCATTAATGATTTTAGTGAACATGCTGTTCATATAAAAGATGAAATTGCTGCAGCAATTAATGATGCACAGACAAGCAAAGAAGATATTTTAACGGCCAATACTTCTCTGATTGATGCCAGAGATGCCATTGTGCAATTAACCCATCGAGTACAGGATACCGCAACGGTAGAGATAGAACTGGCGCAAAAAATGGATGCCTTATCTAAAGAAGCCAGTGATGTTAAAGCCATTTTAGATGTGATTTCAAATATTGCTGAACAAACCAATCTGCTCGCTCTAAATGCAGCCATTGAAGCCGCACGTGCGGGTGAGCATGGCCGCGGATTTGCAGTGGTTGCCGATGAAGTGAGAAATCTGGCGAAACATACACAGAAAAGTCTGACCGAGATAAATGATACGATTAATGAAATTATAAAATCAGTAGAAGAGGCCAGTCAGAGCATGAATGTCAATTCACAAGAAATACAGGAGCTGGCAGGTATTGCTGGTGATGTCGATAAAAAAATCAATCAGACTGTCACGATTGTTAATGAAGCCACCATCGCCAGTGACAAAACGGTCGATGATTTTGAAAAAACGGGTAATAATATTGAGTCTATTGTCGATAAAGTACAGGAAATTAATACCATTTCTTCGACCAATGCCCGCAGTGTGGAAGAGATTGCCTCTGCAGCAGAACACCTTAATTCCATGACAGAAAATCTGAATGCCCAACTTGAAACTTTTAGAACCTGATAAAATCATTCTTATCGGTGCATCAACAGGTGGACCCGGGCATATTAATAAAATTCTGACTTCATTAAAGCCTGAATTTAATGCGGCTATAATCATTGCTCAACACATGGGTAATGATTATATCCCCAGTTTTGTCAAACAACTTAATTCAATCTGCTGCCATAAAGTCAGTCCCGTTGTTTCACAGACTGCATTATTATCATCACATATTTATGTCAGTTCATTATTAACTTCAATCAATATTAATTCGAAGGGTTTAACTTTCTTACAAAAAAAAAGTACAGAAAGCGGTTATAATCCGGATATTAATTATTTATATACTTCAGCGGCAAAAATTGCTCATCATGTTTCGATTTTAGGCATTATTTTAACGGGCATCGGCAGTGATGGTGCTAATGGCTGTAAATTGTTATCTGAGAAGGGAGGAGAGTGTATTGCCGAGAGTGAAACGTCGGCTATTGTTGATGGGATGCCCATGCAGGCCAGAAAAATTGTCCCCAATATTAAGATACTCCCCCTTAATGAAATTATCATTAAAATAAATCAGTTTGGCGGTACTAATGTTTAATTTTTTTGGAAAAAAAACACAAAATTCAGCTCCCCCTGAAAATATTAGTGATCGATCTATTCCTGAAGACTTCAATGATATTGAACCAATCGCTTTTTATTTTAAAGCAGAAACGGGGATCACATTTGAAAAGCAGCAATCTATATTAAAAAGCAAGCTGATCAGTTTTTGTAAAATTCGTCATATACCCAGCTTTAAAAAATGTTTAGAACAAGTGAAAAACAATCAGAGATTAAAACAGGAATTGATCAATTATTTAACGACCAATGAATCCTTTTTTTATCGTGAACAACACCAGATCCAGGATGTAGTGAACAAGGTCAGACTCAATGATCAGGTGGTTAATATTTTATGTGCCCCCAGTTCAACAGGGGAAGAAATTTATAGCATTGCCATCGCCTTGCTTGAAGCCGGGGTAGCAAAAGATCGCTTTAATCTTATTGGTATTGATATTAATAGCGAAGCGCTAAAGCATGCTGAACTCGGTATTTATAATCAGAGAAATATTAAAAATATTCCAGCTCATGTGTTAACAAAATATTTCAATAAAAAAGAATCAAAATACTGTTTATCAAACGAAATCAAACAGTGTGTGCGTTTGCAAACAGAAAATATATTCACTCCATCTTTTAAAACAATGGGCAAGTTTGACTATATTTTCTCTCGTAATATGCTGATCTATTTTGATGCAGAAACAAAAATAAAAGCCAGACAGATTTTAGAAAGTTTATTGAATGACAATAAAAATCCAATATATTTTGGTCATGCGGACTTGTTTTAACCTGGAAAAATCAGTAGATGCCAACTGATTATTTCCAAGGCCCTAAGATGGCCTTACATCACCTCGCCAAGATAGGAGCCCAGATCCATATCGGCCCCGAGGATATGGCCGGTTAACCAGTTCTCCAGAAACTCGATATCTTCACTTGAGATCGATTTGCCCTCCTGCAGCAGTTTTTGCTGCACTTCTCTGGCGCTATCGATTAACTCCTGATGCTCAGTCTTGTGTTCCGCAAAACCTTCATAAGCATACTTCAGCATCAACCGTTCCTCATGCCTGAAGTGCCACACCGTACAACTTATCAGTTCTTCCATCACAGCCTCGATATAGTTTGCAGCATCCCCATCTTCTACAGAGCGATTGAGCATATTAAACAGGTCCACAAGCTTGCGATGATCGTCATCTATTTCCTGGATCTGGACACTTAGTGAGTTGTCCCAAGTTAACACTTTCACGAGTTCTTCTCCTGTTGAGGTTGCCTTGATAGGGCTTGAATTTTTTTACGAGACGGGAAATCTTGTCGTATAAGTTAAGGATAGGAAATTCAATGGCATTTTTCAAAC
>WTAX01000260.1 GCA_013139395.1 Gammaproteobacteria bacterium
GTTATCAGCCTGTGCACCGGTTGATTATTCTCAACCTGCTGTTTTTCCAGAAGCCAGGTCTGATCAGGCTTTGATTTATTTTTATCGTACTCCCGGTTTTATAGGCTCAACATATCGTTTTAATTTATCAGAAAACAAAAAAGTAATGGGTGCAATGGCTCAAAATAGTTATTTTTACCTATTTACTACTGCTGGAGAACATACCTATAGTGTTGGTGATAGAAATCTTGAAAAGGGTGAATCAATCACCATGACGGTACAGGCAGGTCAAACCTATTATGTGAAAGTTGATGTTGAATATGCAGTAATGGGAGGCAAGCCAGTCTTTAGTGTTGTTGATAAAACAGAAGCGATGACACTTTTACCCAGTAGAATTTATGTGGTTCCCTCAAAAAGAGGCTCGTCAAACTATAATGTGCATGCAGGGCAGTAATTTATGCCAGATACCGATAGCATGAATACCTCTTCATTGGATATGAAACAATTTAATAAGGATTTGTTTCATTTTCTTGACACCTCACCAACACCTTATCATGTGGTAAAAAATCAAATAGAACTGCTGGAGTCCAGTGGCTTTCAATGCTTGTCTGAATCTGAAAACTGGTTATTAGAGCCGGGACAAGGCTATTATGTGACACGTAATGGCAGTTCGCTTATTGCTTTTGTTTATGGGCGTAAGAATGTGCTTGAAACAGGTGTTCGCTTATTGGGGGCTCATACGGATAGTCCTTGTCTGAAAGTGAAGCCTAATGCTGAAATCGTAAGCCAATCTTATTTGCAGTTAGGTGTTGAAGTGTATGGTGGTGTTTTACTCAACCCCTGGTTTGATCGTGATTTATCTCTGGCGGGTAAAATAGTGTATCAGGATAGTTCTCATGCTATACATAGCTGCCTGCTTAATTTTGAAAAACCAGTTGCCAGTATTCCTAGTCTTGCTATTCACCTTGATCGAGAGGCCAATAAAAATCGCACTATTAATTCGCAAACAGATATACCTCCGGTATTAATGATTGTTGACGAAGATAAGGATGATACCACGGATGAACAGGCAGATACGCTAAAAAGTATTTTAAAACAACAGGCAGAAGTTCAATATGACGGGATTAATATTGATGACATTCTTGATTTTGAACTGAGCTTTTATGATACTCAGGGAGCTTCTTATGTTGGTCTAAAAGAAGACTTTATAGCCAGTAGTCGTTTAGATAATCTATTGAGTTGTTATATTGGTATGCAGGCTCTGGTTCATGCTGATGATCAGGGAAGCTGTTTATTAATTTGCAGTGATCATGAAGAGGTTGGCAGCTCCTCAACATCAGGTGCTCAGGGAACTTTTTTAAAATCTGTATTAGAGCGTTTAGCTGGTTCCGCAGAGTCACTGACACGTATGATTGATCAATCAATGATGATTTCAGCTGATAATGCACATGGAATTCACCCGAATTTTTCTAATAAACATGATGCTAATCATGGTCCAATTATTAATCAGGGTCCGGTTATTAAAGTCAATGCGAATCAGCGTTATGCCTCAAATTGTGAAACAGGCGCCGTCTTTAAAATGTTAGCGAAAAAAGCCCGGGTGCCGGTGCAAAACTTTGTGGTTCGTACCGATATGGGCTGTGGTAGCACTATTGGCCCGATTACGGCCGCTGAAATTGGTGTTAAAACATTAGATATTGGAGTACCAACCTTTGCCATGCATTCGATTAGAGAATTATGCGGTACAAAAGATGCGTGGTATTTATTTGAAATTTTACAACATTTCTTTGATTCGTCGTTTACAATCAAGGTGAATACCTTATAACTGCCTTAGCTTGTATTGACAGACCTTTCATGTAAAGTCGATGGTATCATGACTTTTTTTAATATCATTTGCTCAATTTTTTGTTATGAATAAAAATATAAAATCCAAAATGGATATTCTTTTTAAATCACTTGTGGTTTTTTTACTGCTTTTAACGATGACATTTTTCTTGTCAATGCAAAATCATCACCTGAATATTGATGATTATCGAAGCAGCACTCTTAATCAAGCCACTGTCATTCGTTCAAATCTGGAACATGAAATTAATACCAGTCTTAACCTGACTTTGGGTTTGGTCGTCTATATCGCAAATAATCCGGATATTACAGATAATGAATTTGCTAAAATAGCACAACAAATTATGCAAAGAACTCATTTATTGCGTAATGTTGGTCTTGCCAAAGACAATGTCATTTCTCATATGTTTCCCCTTGAAGGGAATGAAAAAGCACTTGGTTTGCGTTATCTTGATACGCCTTCTCAAAGGGAGGGAGTGTTGCGTGTCATCAATAGCAAACAAACTGTGATTGTTGGTCCTATTGAGCTGGTTCAGGGAGGACTGGCATTTGTTAGTCGTATTCCCGTTTTTCTTGATGAACAACAGACTGATTATTGGGGAATTGCCAGTATTGTTATGGATGCTGAGGTATTGTATGAATCTGCCGGGTTAAATAAAAGTAAAAAATTTGTCGATTTTGCCCTACAGGCTAAAGACAATATGGGCATCAGTGGGCACACATTTTTTGGTGATGCCAGCCTGTTTGAAAATACTGATAATATTATCTTGCCTATCAGTCTCTCCAATAATGAGTGGTTTCTCGCCACTCGCTTTAATCCTGAGGAAATACCTTATTCAACCCGTACATTATTGACATTTTTTGTCGGTTTATCTATTTCTATTATAATTTCAGTCATTGTTTATTTTTTATTAATGACTTTTAAGCGTATAGAATATCTTGCTGCCTATGACACCTTAACGGGATTAGCTAATAGACATCTTTTTGTCGATCATTTACAAGAAGCTATCGGGCGTTATAAACGAAATAATATTAAATTTTCAGTGCTGTTACTCGATTTGGATCATTTTAAAGAAGTGAATGATTCCTTAGGTCATTCTATGGGGGATGAGCTGCTTAACGCTGTTGCTCATCGTTTGCAACAGATATCAAGAAATACCGATATCGTTGCCCGCTTAGGAGGTGATGAATTTATTATCTTACAAAATGATGTGGCGGAATTTACGGATAGCGCCCGTTTTGCCCAAAAATTACTTGATGAGTTTAAACAGGTTTTCATACTGGATAAAATCCAATTACATACATCGGTAAGTATTGGTATAGTGACTTGTAAAGTGGATACATTAACAGCAGAATTATGTATGAAATACAGTGATCTGGCCTTGTATAAAGCAAAGCAATCCGGACGCTCAGCATTTAAATTTCATAATGAAGCAATGAGTTTATCTTTATTGCATGAAATTGAATTAACTGCGGATATAAAAACAGCAATAAAAGAAGATCAATTTCATATGGTCTATCAGCCGCAAATTAATTTAACTAATGGTACGCTTATGGGACTTGAAGCCTTAATTCGTTGGGAACATCCGGTTAAAGGCCGTATCTCTCCAGTTGATTTTATTCCTACGGCTGAAAAAAGAGGTCTTATTGCAGATATTGGACTATGGGGGCTTAATGAAGTGTGCCGTCAAGCTCGTTTATGGCTGGATGAAGATATTCACTTTGAAAAAATTGCTTTGAATATTTCTGCACAACATATTAAGGCCGCTGATTTTACCCGGCAAATTTTAAACGCATTAGAAAAGTATCAACTATCACCTGGCTGTCTTGAGCTCGAATTAACAGAATCTACTTTTGTTGACAAGTTTGAAACCATTCAAACTGTGATGCTTAATTTAGGTAAAAAAGGCGTAACCTTTGCTATTGATGATTTTGGTACGGGCTATTCTTCTCTATCCCATATCAAAAATCTCAATGTCACCTACTTAAAAATTGATTATATTTTTGTCAAAGATATGTTGATTAATGATGGTGATAGAGAAATTATTAAAGCGACTATTGATATGGCCAAAGCCTTAGATATGATAACTATTGCAGAAGGTATTGAAGAGCAGGAACAAGCAGAGCTGCTGACTGAAATGGGCTGTAATATTGGCCAGGGTTATTTATTTTATCATCCGATGAAGGCCAAAGATTTTGCTAAAATACCGTGGAAACAGTTAAATAGTTAAAAATCAGCTTTTTTGCAGCAGGCTTTCTATTTTCGGGCAAGCTCCTAGCTCAATAGTAACAAATAAAGTATGATAAGCGCCTCATAATCATAGAGAATAATAAAATGATCATAAAGGATATTATTGTACACTTAATTGATAAACAAGCTGACTCAGGACAATCGACTCTTTCATTAAGTCAGCAGAGCATAGCAGCATCCCCAACCCTGGAACATTTTCTTGAAGAGTTGAATAAGGTTTATAATAGTAAGCCCAGTAAAGTCTTTGGCAGTTTTGTAGACCCAGAGGTTGAAACCGACAATTCACTTGAAAGCAGCCATATCTTATTAAATAGTTATCTGAAAAAGCAGGCAAGTTTTATTGACTATTCTCATCAGTCGATGAATTTATTAAAACATTATATTGATCAGGCCAGTAAGGCAACAGGCGGTTATATCGTGTTTGCTAATTATACGCTTTTCGGCAGTGATTTTATGCTGATTGCGATGTTAAATAATGTGGCGGGTGTCGCGATTGACAGCAATCTGGGTATTAACAATATTAATTATCTTGATATTAGTAAGCTTCATCTGGCAGCACGAATTGATTTAAGCTTATGGCAGGATGATCCGCAATCAGGACGTTATATTTCCATGATCCGTGGCAAAGAAAGCAACAAACTCTCTGAATACTTTCGCAAATTTATCGGCAGTGATGAAACAATTGACTCAAAACAGGAAACTAGTGAATTGCTCACGGCGGTGAGTCAATTTTGTAATAGCAATATTCAGGATGATGACACAAAATCCCAGTTTAAACAAAAGGCTGCTGATTTTTGTTTAGAGCAGGCAGATAAAGGTCAAAATGTCGTACTCAAAGATTTTTCGGGTTATGTTGCCGATAATGCTGTCGATGACTTTATGAATTATATCAAAAGTGAACAATTTGCCTTACCAGATGAAATATCACCTAATAAGACCGTGATTCGACGCTTTAACAAGATCAGTGGTCGTAATCAGCAGCTCAGCATTACTATTAATGAAGAAGCTCTGGGTGATACCGTGATTTATGATGCGGATAAAGAAACGCTGACTTTGTCAGACTTGCCTGCCACACTAAAAGCGCAACTTTCAAACCGTTAAAATCGGCTTATAGATGCTAATTATTTTATAATATGGTAATAAATAAATGAAAGAACTATCCCTTGAAGACATCAGTCGCCTTAATTTATTATTAGATGATACTTTAAAACAGGCAAGTAAAGAACAACTGGCCAGCTGCATTAAATTATTAGGTACCTCTCTTGCTCATTTGAAAATAAAATATCAAGTGGATGAAGATAAAAATGCTCAGGCATTCTCAGATTTTGTTCAAGAGCTGGAAAATGATTCATTAAGCAATGAATTTAATGAGCTCGCTGCAAAAACCATTGTTGAGTGCGCCACTGCAATGGCTGTAGCAAAAGA
>WTAX01000388.1 GCA_013139395.1 Gammaproteobacteria bacterium
GATTGTAAACTCCTCCACCAGAGAAAAAGACATTGCCGGGATGCGTACCCAGATTGGTACAATGGCAGTTGATCTAAATGAACGTGATGATTTAGCCATGATTGCCGTGCAAGGTCCGAATGCCAGAAATTTAGCTGCTCAGGCGCTGGGTGATGACATTGCAGGAGCTGACGAACTAAAGCCGTTTAATGCACTATTAATCAATGCGGGTGCTGATAATGAACGCTTTGTGGCTCGTACTGGTTATACCGGTGAAGATGGTTATGAAATTGTCTGTGCCAATGATCAGGCCGAAACCATGTGGAACTTGTTAGCTGATGCCGGTGTCAAACCTTGCGGATTAGGTGCTCGTGATACTCTGAGACTTGAGGCGGGTATGAATCTTTACGGCAATGATATGGATGAAACTCAATCGCCATTAGAAAGCGGTCTGAGCTGGACGGTTGACTTTAGCAATGAGCAACGTCAGTTTAATGGTCGTGAGGCACTGGAGAAACAAAAGGAGCAGGGCTTAAAGTATAAATTTGTCGGCCTGATCCTCAAGGGTAAAGGTGTTTTGCGTGCCCATCAAAAAGTGCTGCTTGAAGGTGCTGCAGATGGCGGCAAAGAAGGCGAACTGACCAGCGGCAGTTTTTCTCCCACCATGCAGCAGGCCATAGGCTTTGCCCGGGTACCGCTTGAGACCGGTGATACCTGTCTGGTTGAAATACGCAAAAAACAACTGGCAGCACAGGTGGTTAAATTACCATTTGTACGTCAGGGTAAAGTGTTAGTCGAATAAATTTACATATAACTAAAAATACAAGGTAAAGAAAATGAGTGATATACCACAGGAATTAAAATACACAGCATCCCATGAATGGGTTCGTATTGAAGATGACGGTACTTTAACCGTGGGCATTACTGAGCATGCTCAGGGTCTGTTAGGTGATATGGTGTTTGTTGAACTGCCTGATGTGGGTGATGATTTTGAAGCAGAGCAGGATTGTGCTGTGGTTGAATCAGTAAAGGCGGCATCGGATATTTATTGCCCGATTGAAGGTCAGATTGTTGCGGTCAATGAAGAGTTGCAAGATTCTCCAGAGCAGATTAATGTTAATGCTTATCATGAAGGCTGGATTTTCCGTATACAGCCTGTAAATGCCGATCATATTGATGAGCTGATGGGACCTGATGAATATGCTGAACTGGTTGAATCTGAATCCCATTAGTTCAACAAGAGCTCAACAAGAGTTCAACAAGAATAAAGCAAAGATAAGAGTTTGAGATAAAAAATGCCCTATATACCCCATACACCGAATGAAGTAGAAGAAATGCTTCGCGTCATTGGTGCAGAATCCATTGATGATCTGTTTGACGAAATTCCACAAGAACTGCGTATTGATCTGGAAAAAAGCACTGGCCTGAATGCTATCCCATTAGGGAAGTCTGAAATGGCTGTGCAGCGCCAGTTGTCAGAAAAAGCGATGCTTGATGGTACACCTTTGTGTTTTGCCGGTGGTGGCGCGTATGAGCATCATATTCCTGCCGCATTATGGGAAGTGGCTACTCGAGGTGAATTTTATTCGGCTTATACACCTTATCAGGCTGAAGCGAGTCAGGGTACATTACAGGTCATCTATGAATTTCAAAGTATGATTGCCAACCTGACGGCAATGGATGTGTCTAATGCTTCTTTGTATGACGGTGCTTCCGGTTTAGCAGAGGCTGTTTTAATGGCAGTGCGTGCTAACCGTAAGGCAAAATCAAAACGAATATTGATGCCTGAATCTGTTTCTCCGGTCTATCGTCAGGTTGTTGAAACAATAGTAAAAAATCAGGGTATTACACTGGAATTGATTGCTATTGACCAGACAACAGGCACTATTAATCAAGAACATGCTCAACAGCAGTTGCATAATGATGAAACATTTGCCGCATTAGTCATACCTCAGCCTAATTATTTCGGCTCTCTTGAAGAGGTTCATCAACTGACAGATTGGGCACATAAACAAGGTGGTCTGGTGATAGCGCAAGTAAATCCGACGGCATTAGCATTATTGGAAGCACCGGGAAACTGGGGTGAGAACGGTGCTGATATCGCAGTAGGTGAAGCTCAGCCTCTGGGTATCCCACTGTCATCAGGCGGGCCTTATATTGGTTTTATAGCCTGTAAACAAAAACTGGTGAGACAATTACCCGGACGCATAGTCGGGCGTACGGTTGATTTGGATGATAAGCCGGGATTCACTCTGACACTACAGGCCAGAGAGCAGCATATTCGTCGTTCCAAGGCTACTTCCAATATTTGTACTAATCAGGGATTGATGGCTACAGCAGTTACGCTATATCTTTCTTTTCTCGGTACGGATGGTCTGCAAAAAGTAGCGGCTTCCTGTGTGGCGAATACACAAAAATTAATAACTCTATTAGAAAAAAGCCCGGAAATTAAGTTCCCTTTTGGTAAGACTGTTTTTCATGAATTTGTGGTGCAATTAGACGTGTCAGTAGATAGCGTTCTGGAGCGTCTGGCAGAAGAAGATATTGTTGGCGGGATTAATCTCTCAGCGCAGCAAGTTGCTGGTCAATCAGTCGATGCCAATAAAAATCAATTATTAATTTGTGTGACCGAAACAAAAACAGAAGAAGAATTACGCTTTTTCTCAGAGACGCTTATTGCTATCTGCTCAGAGATCAGCTCTTTATCCAATAGTGAAGGAGAGTTGTCATGAGTAAACGAATTATTGAACAAAATGCGGAAACACTGATCTTTGAACTATCCGATCAAAATCGTCGCAGCAGCTCACTTGCGCCGGATATTGATGTTAATGATGCCTGTAATAACCTGCCGGAACATTTACAACGTAAGAAAAAATTACAACTGCCTCAAGTGGGTGAACTACAAGTCGTACGTCATTACACCCGTCTGTCACAAAAGAATTTTTCTATCGATACCCATTTTTATCCTTTGGGTTCCTGTACCATGAAGTACAATCCTCGTGTTTGTAATACGCTGGCACAATTACCTGGTTTTACTGCCCGGCATCCAATGGCTCACAGCTCCATGAGTCAGGGTGTGATGAGCTGTTTGTTTGATTTACAAACATTACTGATGGAAGCCACCGGTATGAAGCAGGTATCGCTGACACCAATGGCTGGTGCTCAGGGTGAATTTGCCGGTATTGCCATGATACGTGCTTATCATGATCACAATAAAGAGCTTCAGCCAGATAAAGAGCCAGAGCGTAGTGAAATTATTGTACCTGATGCAGCTCATGGTACCAATCCGGCTACGGCAGTCATGTGTGGTTATAAAGTAAAAGAAATTCCTACCAATGATCAGGGGGATATTGATATTGATGCGCTGGAAAAAATAATCGGCCCGCAAACCGCCGGTATTATGTTGACCAATCCGTCAACATTAGGTGTCTTTGAACGTAAAATTAAACTCATTGCCGATATGATCCATAAGGCTGGTGGTCTGCTTTATTATGATGGCGCTAATCTTAATGCTATTTTGGGTAAAGTTAAACCCGGTGATATGGGGTTTGATGTGATTCATATGAATCTGCATAAAACTTTTTCGACGCCCCATGGCGGCGGCGGCCCGGGTTCAGGTCCAATTGGCGTTAGTGAACGCTTACAACCCTTTGTGCCGGTGCCGATTGTGGGCCACAATGAGCAGGGTTATTACTGGATAACAGAAAAAGAGCTGCCTTTGAGTATTGGTCGTTTATCGGCATGGATGGGTAATGTGGGTATCTTATTACGTGCCTATATTTATGCCTTGCTATTAGGTCGTAATGGTATGGTGCGTGTTGCTGATTTTGCTACTCTGAATGCCAACTATTTATTAAAACGTTTAATGGCGGCTAATTTTGAAATGGCCTTTCCAGAGCGTCGTGCCAGTCATGAATTTATTCTCACCTTGCGCAAAGAAGCCAAAGAATATGGCACCACTGCTATGGATTTTGCCAAGCGTCTGCTGGATTATGGCTATCATGCACCGACAACTTATTTTCCTCTTTTAGTACCCGAATGCTTTTTAATCGAACCCACAGAAACCGAAAGCCGGGATGATTTAGATGCCTTTGTGGAAACACTGATCAAGATCAGAGATGAAGCAGAACAATCACCTAATTTATTAAAAGATGCACCTTTTGAGCTGCCTGTCAGACGTTTAGATGATGTCAAAGCCGCTCGTGAACTGGATCTTAACTTTTATTATTCAAAGTGTTAATTTTTAGCTCTTAGAAGACCAGCTCTAATAATACCAGCTCTAATAATAATTGTTATCAGGAATAAAAAACAAAATGAAACCAGGTAAAACAGGGATTGCACGTATTATTGATGCCGGAGGTTATTCATGGCTGGGTTTAAAGGCGGCCTATCAACATGAGGCCGCTTTTCGTCAGGAACTCTTGCTAACAATTATTCTTTTACCAATGGCAATCTGGCTGGGAGAAAGTGGTCTTGAATCAGCTCTAATGATTGGCAGCTTGTTTGTTGTTTTAATTGCAGAGATCCTTAATTCTGCCATTGAAGCAGTGGTTGATCGCTTTGGTCCGGAACAACACGAATTGGCAGGAAGAGCTAAAGATATGGGGTCGGCCGCCGTCTTTTTGGCTTTAGCTAATGTTGTTATTGTCTGGATACTTGTTTTAGTCTTTTAGCTTTATTATTTTTAAACCTTTTGCTTTAATTATCAAGGAATATTATGACAGCTCTTATTTGTGGCTCGGTTGCCTATGATCATATTATGGTTTTTCCCGATTATTTTAAAAACCATATTTTACCGGACAAAATTCATATGTTAAATGTGTCCTTTCTGGTGCCTGATATGCGTCGGGAATTTGGTGGTTGTGCTGGTAATATTGCCTATTCACTGAATCTTCTTGGCGGTGATGGAATACCAATGGCAACAGTAGGAAAAGATTTTGCAGCCTATGCTCAATGGATAGAAAAATGTGGCATTTCCAGCCAATACCTTAAAGAAATTGAAACCAGCTTTACTGGCCAGGCGTTTATTACCACTGATCAGGACGATAATCAGA
>WTAX01000208.1 GCA_013139395.1 Gammaproteobacteria bacterium
AGCTATACCATAAACGAATGGCATCACCTCGCATACCTAATTCTTCATCCTTTGAACTGATGTGGTTCCGTTTAACAATATTATTTTCAGATTGCTGCAAATCAATACCAAACAGGCAATCATCAATGATGTTATCTTTAATTACATTAAAATTACCCCGCACCTGAACGCCTGAGTCCAGATCATTGTGATGATCACCAGAATTGGTTAAATGAAGATTTTTAATCACCGCACCATCGGTATCAAGAATAATAACAGAACCTTTTCCACCGGAATTAATAGTCACTTTGTTCTGGCCATCCAGTGTAATCGCCTGTTCAATAAAAACAGGGCCCGAATAAGTACCAGGAGGTATGATAAAGACATCACCTCGTTTAAGTTTATCAACTAAAGGTTGCAAAGGGGGGTAAGAACTTGTTTCAGCAACATTTGCCCAGGACAAAGAACTAAAGGATAAACAAGTGAAAAAGACAACAATAAATCGTAATAACATTATGAGCAGCAGATCTTTATAGTAATGAAAAAAATAGGGTAAAAAAGATTAAGGTGAATCTATCAGATAGATTCACCCTAACTTATTTTACATTAATGACAGCTATTATAAAATAGAGAGTCATATTCTATGTTGATTCATTACGGCGAATTAATGCCATAGCGGCCAGAAGAACCGAATTAAGCATCATTAAGCCAAATCCTATGTCTGGATATGAAAACGTTGCAAACTGAGCCACTTTACCTTCACCAAAAACTGTCGGCATAAAGGGTTTGACAGCAAAAGCACCCATATCATTTAAGGTATGACCATACCACCATAACCAGGCGGAATAATCAATAATAAAGAAAACAGGCAGAGCCATAGGAACCAGAATCAACAGCCAGAATACAGGATTTCTTTTAGCTCGGGTAGCCACTATTAGCAATAATAACATGGCACCAATCAGACCAGCAAAAACAACATGAGTGGCTATTCTCAATGTTTTTACCATTGGTTGAATTTCTTCGGGATTATTAAAGTAGCGCCCTAACACCTTACCATAATGCCAGGCCATCAATTGATAGCCGTTACCTGACCATTCATCTGAAACACGATTATTGGCCAGATCATTATCATAGGTATCTTTAAGTTGTAAAATAAGCCCTTCTTTTTGAGAAATGGTATCCACTGGAGCTGATTCAGAATCTTTTGTTTCTACCTCATCATCCATACTTTCAACTTCTCTGCCCGCTAATGAATCTCTTAATTGTTTTAAGGCCCGATCAGAATCAACGGCTTTAACATCAGCAGTGAGAGTCATATCATTAACATCCTGATCCAGTTGATTCATTAATGCATAGAGATAACCTTCATTTTGATAACTCAGGCCATCTGTTTGATAAATAGTCATTGTCATCCAGGCGGCATTAATGGCAAAAGCAGCACCCAGAAACATCATTCGTTTTTTCGGATCGGATATAGCAAAAGCGATAACCATAATAATCAATAAGGTAATTAGAAAGGGAGAAAAACCACGTTCGATGGGACCACCCGCAGCAATTGGATACATACCAACATAGTGGTTAATGGTATCCATCTCATGGACACAATCCAGAGCTTCTTCTTCATGAATCTCATCTTTCACCACAAGCTTACAGCCGTTAAAGACACCATTCATATGGAAATTAATACGCACACCATCAGGAAATGCAGTTTCAGGATAATTGGGTGCGGTTAAGGCAACCCACCAGATAGGATTAAAATAGATTGCAATCATGACGATCACAGAGGCGATTGATAGAGAGGTGATAACCAGAGAACGTTTTGCATCATTCATTCGAGATGGTCCTTATGTGTGTGTTAGCATTCCCACCCCAGGTTATTGCTATTTTTACTTTATAAGTCTTTAATTTAAAAAAACTGCATATAATAAAAAATCTGCATCCTAAACGTTAGCTTAGGAAACAGATTTTTTTTGATTAAACTCTAATCAAAATCAGGATTTAGCCAGTCTTTTGAAGGAGCTGCATCACCTTCTGGTAAAGGAATTTGAGCAACAAAACTGATTACGTCAACCATATCTTGCTGAGTGAAGCCTTTAATCTGATCAACCATATCCGGATTTGCATTACGACGTTTGCCGTCACGAATCCATTCAAACTGTCTTAGCATATAGTTATAATGCTGACCGGAAATTCTTGGATAGAATTTTTCTTCATCACCCTGACCGATATCACCATGACATTTAACACAGTTATCTACGTACAGTTTTTTACCTTTAGCCAAATCTGCAGTTGCAGGTCCCTTGCCATTATCAGGGTTCATTAAAAGTTTTTGAATATAAGCAGACACATCAGCAATTGCCTGCTCATCACCAATTGATTCTGGCAAAGCAAAAGGATACATTGTTGGATTATCACGATTCAATGCACGAATATCGGCTAACTGCTTAATAATAACTTTTTTATGCTGGCCGGCTAATTGAGGGAATGTACCTTCTTTAGTACCCCAGCCTTCTGGTAAATGACAGGCAGAACAGACTTCATAAACATCCAGACCATTTTCTAAATCAGGTGTTAAATGTAACGCAGCATCCTGTTCACCACCACCTACATTCCAGCCTGCAGCTTTTGCATGCTCATCAGATTGTGAAGAAGCAAGTGTCAAACCACTTACTGCGATAGCTGTTGTGAAAGCAAACATAGTTATTGCTGATTTTAATTTCATTTTTGGTGAACTCCACTGTATAGTTATAAAATAGTTATGAAATAGTTATACATTTTGCCAGTTATTTTAACTAGCTACTCAGAATGGCGGTATTTTTACACATAAAAGCTTAACATGCCTTGATGAACATCAAAACTCTAAGTTTAAACTTTCTGTTATATTAAATAAGTTAAAATGAAACAAATACTTATAACCTGAGCATGGCTAATGGAAATTGTTACCATGCTCATTTTTCGTACTAAATGACTAACAGCAATTTACTGAGTAGCAAGCCATTCAGCAATTGCTTTCTTCTCTTCATCTGTAGTCAGGTGAGTAATACCTTTCATAGCAGCAGTCATACCATTAGCTCTTGCACCACTTTGAATGTCTTTCATCTGGTTAAATGCATAGTCTGCATTTTGACCAGCAAGTTTTGGGTAAGAAGGCATAATAGGTGTTTTAGCATCTTTACCGTGACAAGCTGAACAACCGCCTTTAGTGGCATCCAGATATAAAGCAGCGCCGTCTAAAGCCATAGCACTGGACATAAAACCAGCTGCACAAACAGCAGCTACTGCGATTTTAGTTAATTTTTTCATAATATTTCCTTAGTAATTCAGTTGAATTGTTATTAAATTTTTAAATTTGAATGCCGGATTATGTCAGCATTCACATACAGAGTACATTAATAAAACTTAATAAAGTATGAACATAGTATTTTTTATGTACAAAATATGCTGTGAGAATTATCACATTTACACAGTAAGTGTTATTTACGTGAGTAATATCACATTTTTACAGTAAATAATAATTTACAAAAAAAGGGGACTTTACGTCCCCTCTTTCTTTAGGTCAAACTTAGCTTAAAAGTTATTTTTTAATGACTTTTGCGCCGTGCTCTTCCAGATAGGTTTTAGCTCTCAGACCAATGTCTGCAGTCTTAACCTGATACTGCCAATGTTGGCCAGCCCAAAGCGTTGCATTCTGCCAATCACCCTTAGCAGCTGCTGCTTCAGATTTCTTCTTAGCGCCATCTGCATGACCTAACTGGTCAGTGGCATCTTCAACCAGAGCCACAACTGCTGGAAAATCTTTATAGTTAGTGCTGGTAATATAACCAACCACTGAGTTAATGATTTCCTGAGTGGCATTATTGGTTTTAACCTGCTTGTCATAATCAGCCTTAGTATATTGCTGACCTTCCTTGACTTTACCTGCTTTCGCTTTGTAGCCCTTAGGTTTAACTAACAGATAACCTTCCATTTCCAAATGCAGTGCTGAACAGAACTCAGTACAGTAGTATGGATAAACACCTTCTTTATGAACTTTGAAGGTTGCACTGACTGTTTTACCTGGCTCAAGTGATAAGTTCACATTGTGACCATAGACAGCAAAACCATGAGTTTCATCTTGTGCACGTTCCAGGTTAGTCAGGTGCAGTTCAATGATATCGCCCGCTTCTGCTTCAATAGTCTCTGGAGTGATGTGTGAACGAATGGTAGTACCTCTGACAACCACAGTACATTTACCATTTGCATCACAAGTACGTGTAGTCTTTTCACGACCAGCACGAGTTTTGAATTCATGACGCTTGTCTTCACGAGAGTTCCAACCAGACTTATAACGAACAGCAGGCTTTAACTTATCTGCTTTAATCGCTGCAACATAATGCGGCTCACCCAGAGGTACTGCCATATCATACAATAATTCCATCTTATCGCCGCTGATATCAATCAACTGGTGATTTTGAGGATGTAAAGGACCAATAGGATTGAAACGGTCAATTGCCAGCTTGTTTAAAGCAACAAGGTATTTACCATCTGGAGAAACTGAATCACCTTCCATAGTCATTAAGTGACCAATGTTATAGTGAATAGCTATCTTATCAAGCACTTTACCTTCACAGTAGTCCCACTTACCAACCATAGAGTCAACATACAAAGAAGTATAAACTACACATTCTTTTGAGTCATACTGGGTATGCAAGGGTCCAAGACCTAATTCGACTTGCTTATGCAGAGCATCCTTCATAGCAATAATGGGGATACCATAAGGGTCTTTACCTTCAAACTTCTTGTCTTTAATGGCTTTCATGATCTTGGCAAAGTCATAAACATAACCATGACTGTCTAATTTACCAGAAACGATGATGTATTTACCATTTGGAGAAACGTCAACACCATGAGGACTCTTTGGCTCAGGTACTAAGAATAATGCATTATTCTTAACCATTGTTTCCATAGTGATAACGGCATGGCCATTATAATCGGTTGTTTTTCCAGCTTTAAATAACTCTTCAGCTTTCTTCCAGTTAACAACGTGCAGGAAGTCAGTATCTTTCTGAGAACAACCTGCCTCATAAGGAGGACGTCCTTTCTCAATACCACCAACATAACGCTCAGAACAGAAAGAGTTGGTAAAAGACCAGCCATCAGATGCGTTTTTACCAAAATCAGATAAATCCTGGCTATAAGGAGGTGCCATTACAGTGAAAGATTGCTTAGGATCAAGGCGACCTTTCTCATTATCAAACTTCCAATAAGTCATACCACCACGGTATTTCTCATTGAATTCTTCTAAAGGTACATATTTAAAGGCTTCAAACGGTGCAGGATATTGTGCAGCTTCAATCACGTATTCGGTGTTAGGGGATACAAAAGCACCACCATGTGATGATTTGAATACTGGATTGACAACAATTTGCTTGGTTTCAAAGTCATGCAGGTCAATAACCGCAATTCTTGGATTGGCTTTATCATTAATGAATACATATTTACCATTGTATTCACCTTTGGTTTCTGAAAATGCCGGGTGGTGAGTATCACCATAGGTGATTTCAGTAGGATGTATCTGTCCTTGTGCTAACACTTTCTTTGATTCATCATCAAAGCCATAACCCTGCCAGGGCTCTGGAGTGAAAACAGCAACATACTTCAAAATACGCATGGAAGGAATACCATAAATCATGATATGTCCACTTTGTCCACCTGAACTGACTGCGATATACTCATCACGACCACCGGTTGGTGTGTAAGTCTTTGCTGCTGCCAGCAAATCCTTCTGAGTCAGCCCTCTTGCCTTCATTACATCTTCTAAAGAAGATGTGGCAGAAGCAGTGGAAACTGCTCCCATGGCAATACTGACACCAGCTAGCAATGAGACAACGCTCTTGCTTACTATTTTCATATTTTGCACCCTTTTTTTATTAAATATTCTTATTAAACTTTCTTATTCTCGTTACCAGCTCATGACTAAGAAAAAGAAAGATTTTGTTTCATACTAGCACACTCTGAGTTATATGAAACTAAAAGTGCGTCATATGACACAATCATTGTTCGGACAAATATAAAACCAATGCCCGTTGATAACATTGATCTATATCAAATACGTTATTTCTAAAGGGATTTAATCTGATTTTGTACAAAATATAGGCAGAATCTTATAAAAAATCATGTTGATCCATAATAAGTTTTTATTATATAAAATGAGTTATAATATTACCTGATTTCAAAATCATACTTATGCACATAATAAACAGTTTAAATAGCCTCAATAAAAAGTTGTCATAGATGATCGATGCACTCATTCATTCCCTAAAAAAACAGCTGTCACAATTAGAAATTAAAATCCAGCAAGAAAAATCTCATTATGATTACATCAGCCTGCAAGTTCCCCTAAAAGAGTCTGTGTTATTATCCGTTGTACACTTTTGTGATTCTTTTTTCCTGTC
The DNA here is from genome assembly GCA_013139395.1 of Gammaproteobacteria bacterium. Lineage (GTDB taxonomy): Bacteria > Pseudomonadota > Gammaproteobacteria > GRL18 > GRL18 > GRL18. The sequence continues at coordinate 6,414 of WTAX01000208.1, forward strand.
TCAGCCAGACTCTGGATTTACATTGCTTGGTTTAGACTCATTGTTAACATTTGAAGCCAAAGGAGAACAACGCTTCAATACCATCAAAAGTGACTTTTCTGATATTATTAATCGATGGTATAAAGACAAAAATGATAAGCAAGGTTCACCTATTGCTTTTTTAGCCTTTGCGTTTGATGAAGATGATGCAATGAATGACCATTGGCAATCTTTGCCAAATAGTTTATTAACCATTCCCAGGCTATTAATTAGAGAAAACAATTCAAGTCAGTCTCTAATTGTTAATATCAAACTTGAAGAAGCATCCTATAATACAAGCTTTTCTATAATAGAAATACTGTTACAGCAACTTTTTAGTCAGGCACTGACAACGACAGATAAAATGCAGCATTCCTCTGTTGCAGCATCATTTACAACAAACGATAAACAACCCCTTTCAGCCTATAAGAGCTGGCAATCACTGACGCATAATGCCATTAACGATATTCAATCTGGAAAATTTGACAAATTAGTCACCAGCCGTCAAAACACATTGCAGACTTCAACTGAAATTTCCATCCCGCAATTGGTGAAAAAATTAATCCGTTATTATCCCAGTTGTTCTATTCTCAGCTATCACATGCAAGATAAGACCATTGTCGCAGCATCACCTGAACAATTTTTATCACTGCATCACCCTGATATCCAGAGTAATGCCATTGGCGGCACAATTTCTCGCAATAATTCAAGTAAAAATCAGGCTAACAGTAAGACATCAGATAAGAATGCCACACCCTTACCGTTCTTTCTTAAACAAGCAACAGAACAAACGAATGATGAATTTGCAGAAAGTAAAAAATTATTAAAAGAGCATCATTTTATTTCCCAAAGCATTTATCAAAATCTTGATCCACTGTGTCATACATTAAAAATGCCTATTAGCCCTTTTTTAATGAAATTACATAATTTATACCATTTAGAAACGCCGGTTCAGGGAACATTAAGCGATAACTACGACATATTTGATTGTATTAATGCCCTACACCCCACTCCAGCAGTTGCAGGCATTCCAACTCAAACAGCCAAACAATGGTTATTAGATAACGAAGGCTATCATCGCGGCTGGTATACCGGGGCTTTTGGCTGGATTGATGCTACTATGAATGGCGATTTATCAGTGCTGCTTCGCTGTGCATTAATAGACAAAAAAGAAATCACTTTATTTTCCGGAGCCGGCCTCGTGGCAGAGTCTGATCCCGATGCAGAATGGCAGGAAACTGAACTAAAAATGCAAACCATTATGGAAATGCTTTAAACGCAATGAATTCAGGTCAAACGCAAAATTCTATCGGCAGCATGAATTATCAGTGGGCCTTCAGCCTGATCCATTATTTTGCCTTGCAGGGCGTCACACAGGCAGTTATTTCACCCGGTTCATGTTCAACACCGCTCGCTCTGGCCTGTGAGCAGCATCCTGATATCCACACATGGGTTCAGATAGACGAGCGCAGTGCCGGATTTTTTGCTCTGGGTCTGGCACAACAAAAACACCAGCCCACTATTCTAATATGTACCTCAGGCAGTGCCGTGGCCAACTGGTTCCCATCTGTCGTAGAAGCCAGTCATTCTTATACTCCGCTTCTCTTATTATCCGCTGACAGACCGGCAGAGTTACAAGATTGTGGTGCCAATCAAACCATGGATCAAAGTTTTTTATTTGGTTCCCATGTGCGGGATTTTATTGCTCTTGAACATGTAGATGAAACACTGTTAAAAAGCAATTATCTAAAACGCATCAGCATACAGGCCTATTCTAAGTCTTTAAATCAAAAACCTGGGCCAGTACACCTCAATATTCCCTTTAGAGAGCCTTTATTGCCACGACGCTTTACTGCAAATGACCTCAATCATTTTATTCAACGATTGAGTCAACAGACGATGGATAATGCCACAAGTCTTTTTAAGTTAAGTGCTCAATCAAGTATCTTAACTACATCAATCTCAAAAAAGAGTCTGGAATTATTAAAAAAGACACTTAAAACAGGTAGTGGACTAATAATATGTGGTCGTTTAACCCGGCAGGAACAGAGTGATTTTACTGCCTTACTACCACTATTAGCAGACAAACTGAATTGCCCGGTACTGGTTGATCCATTATCAAATCAGCGTTTTACAACATCATGCCATTCACGCTTTCTTTATAATTATGATCACTTTTTAAAGCAAGAGCTAAAACAAGTACAGGTGCATACAGACAAAAACAAAATGACTCCAAAATGGATTATTCGCTTTGGACAATTTCCTGTTTCCAAAGCTTTACTTCAGTATTTACAATCACTGGAAAGTCATATCATTCTTGTCAGTTCCTATGGTGATTGCCTTGATCCAATACACAAGGCCAATACCATATTACATATTTCCCCTGAAAAGTTCTGTACTCAATTATTAAACAGCTCAATAAAAACCTGTGCAACTGACTGGCTTGATCACTGGCAACAACTAGAACGGCACTCAGAGAATAGCATTGAGCAGTCTGTAAAGCATTGCAGTGATTTATTTGAAGGTCATGTCATTAACTGCCTGCTAAGACATATACCTGACCATAGTATCTTATTCAGTGGTAATTCAATGGCCATACGTGATTTTGATACATTTACCACCCAATCATCTGCTCATGGAAAACAACTTAATTTCTTTGCCAATCGTGGAACAAGCGGTATTGATGGTAATTTATCCACCTTTTTTGGACTTCTGGCCAATCAGGATGGCTATGGTGTTGCTCTGCTGGGTGATTTAAGTTTTTACCATGATATGAATGGTCTGCTCATTTGCAAGCAGTTAACTGAATTGGGTTATAACGCCACCATTATAGTGGTGAATAATAATGGCGGTGGTATTTTTAATTATTTGCCGCAGCAGCAATTAGATGATTTTGATAAACTCTGGAAGACAGAGATTAATCTGGATTTTCAGCACAGTGCCAAACTCTATGGTTTAAATTATTATCAGGTAAATACTCAGCAGGAACTTGAAGCTACCCTGCCCGAAGCATTTGCACAGCCCGGCATTCAATTGCTGGAAATTATTATCGATCAGCAAACTAGTGTAGAATGCCATAAGCAAATTTAACACCATAAACACTAATCACAATTGAGCCCCTATGACCTGGAATACCATAAAGCAATACGACTTTAGTGACATACTCTACGAACACGGTTCAGATGAATATGCCGGTATCGCCAAAATTACCATTAACCGGCCAGAGGTACGTAATGCCTTTCGTCCAGAAACCATTTCTGAATTAATCGAAGCCTTTCATCATGCGCATTATGACGGCAGTATCGGAGTCATTATATTTACCGGTGCAGGTGATTTGGCCTTTTGTTCCGGTGGTGATCAAAAAGTCCGCGGTGAAGATGGCGGCTATAAAGACACTCATGGTACAAACCACCTTAATGTACTGGAGTTACAACGTCAGATCAGAACCTTACCTAAACCGGTAGTAGCCATGGTTGCTGGTTATGCCATTGGCGGCGGTCATGTTTTACATTTACTCTGCGACCTGACCATAGCTGCTGATAATGCCCGCTTTGGTCAGACAGGTCCTAAAGTCGGCAGCTTTGACGCTGGATTAGGTGCCGGCATTATGGCACGAACAGTGGGCATAAAAAAAGCCAAAGAAATCTGGTATCTGTGTCGGCAATACGATGCTCAGGAAGCACTGGATATGGGACTGATCAATACGGTAGTACCATTAGAAAAACTGGAAAGCGAAACCGTATCATGGTGTCAGGAAATGCTGCAGCACTCTCCAACTGCATTACGAGTGCTTAAATCAGCATTTAATGCAGACACCGATGGTCTGGCAGGCATTCAGGAATTAGCCGGCAATACCACTGCACTTTTTTATATGACCGAAGAAGGTCAGGAAGGACGTAACGCTTTTGTGGAAAAACGCTCACCTGACTTTAGCCGTTACAAACGCAGACCATAAATGTTCGTGAGCACTTTATCCATCTGGTGGCTGGCTCTTCGGCCAAAAACCTTATCGATTTCAGTCACTCCGGTACTACTTGGCTCAGCATTAGCATGGCAGGAGCAAAGTGTTTTTTCAGCACTGACATTTTTTATTATTTTGCTCTCAGCGCTATGCATTCAAATCGGCAC
>WTAX01000520.1 GCA_013139395.1 Gammaproteobacteria bacterium
TGGGAAGATCGATAATGACCTGATTATCATCTGTGCGAATTTTGTTGCAAATCGTAAAATCCAGCTTTAGAGGTCTGGCTATCTGGCTCACCCATTGTTCAGATTCTGCATCAGGACCTAACAATAAAGGTTTATATCCTTTTTCCTGAATAAATTCTGTCATCAGTCCAGTGGCTGATAAAGTGAACACTTTTGTATTGGGAATAACTTCTTCGAGGTGATCAATCCGATGCAAATGTGGATCAACGGTAATGATGACATCAAATAAGTTGGCCAGAAAATGACCTATACTTTTCTGGCTGATGCTTTCTCCCGGGAAAAAAGCCTTATCCTGACGCATATAGCACAAATAAGGAGCAATCAATTTTAATTGTTTGGCGCCACATTGACGAGCCGTGTCAGCTGCCAGCATAAGTTGGATGAGTTTCTCATTGGGGCGATCAAGAGTGCAGTACAGTGTTACCTGTTCGGGAAGTTGGGGGGGCAGGGTTAATTTACACTCATTATCAGGAAAATAATGAACCTGAATAATACCCCAGTTTACGTTTAACTCGTGAGCCAGGTTGACTATCTGTTTTTCGTCATTTTTAAAGCCAAGAATCATCAGAACTCCACAAATGCTTTGGAAATATCTTCAGGTTTGCCAATGGTGTAACCATTGTCGCGTTCACACAAGTTTTGAGCAAACATGTAATCGGATAAAAATTCTGCATGAATTCGATATAATGGTTCATTTCTTTGCACACTGTCACCCACTTTCTTCAGCAGATCAACACCCGATCCTTTACTCATAGGAGCACCGGCAAAACTTGCAATATGAGCCATTTGCAGATTATCAATGGCAGTAACAACACCTTTTTTTGGGGCTGTGATTTCACAAGTCAAAGAGGCTGGAGAATACTTCGTTGTTTGTGCTCCCTGAGCGTCGATGATCTCATTCATTTTGTGTAGTGCTCGACCTGAGTCAAGAATATCTCTGGCAATTGAATACCCGTAGCCACCACGGACATCTGGATCAAACTCAAGTACACGTCCTGCCAGTCGTAGAGACTTTTGTCTCAGATCATAAGGAGCAAGCGGATCATTTTGCAGCACCTGCATGACATCACGGGCTTCAAGGACAGGACCAATGCCGCGACCAACTGGTTGTCTGCCATCGGTAATAATGACTTCCAGATGAATGTTAAGTTGATCCCCCACAAATTCAAATAATTTTCTTAAATGCAGTGCCTCACGCATTGAACGTACTTTCGCGGTGGCACCAACCGGTATATCAATTAAAAGATGTGTGGAACCGGCAGCCAGTTTTTTGGACAGAATTGAAGCGACCATCTGTCCTTTTGAATCAATTCCTAAAGGACGTTCGACAGAGATCAGAATATCATCAACAGGTGATAAATTCGCAGTTCCACCCCAGGCCAGACAGCCCCGATGTTTGCTGACAATATTATGTAATTCCTCAATTTCCAGTTTGACATTAGCCAGTACCTCCATGGTATCTGAAGTACCAGCCGGAGAAGTAATAGCGCGGCTGGAAGTTTTGGGAATTAACATACCATGAGCGGCCACGATGGGTACCACAAGCATGGAGGTTCGATTTCCCGGTATTCCGCCAATGCAGTGTTTGTCTACCACCAGCGGTTCATTCCAATCCAGCTGTTCACCTGACTGCAGCATTGACTGAGTCAGGTATAAAATCTCATCACGATCCATTCCGGTTTGACCAGAGGCAACAAGAAAGGCTGAAATTTCAGTTTTGGAGTAACGGCTCTGAGTAATATCACTGACAATTATGTCAAAATCTTCCTGTCCTAAACGCTCTCCTGAAATTTTACGTCGTACTGCATCCATGGAAACAGGTGGTTCTGCATGCTCAACTTTAACCAACTGCCCTTCTTTAACTGATAGACGTTCGAAGGCTTCTTCCGAGAGCCCCAGTTCGTTGGTTGTAACGATACTGCTGTCATCAATCACATTAATTACTGCCAGTATACGATTGCCATTGGCACAGATTTCCACTTTTGATAATGCCTGAAACCTTTCGGCGCGATAAAGTTCACATTCACGATGGAGGTAGGCAACATTTTCATGGTAGGTGTCAATGCCAAGCCGCCGTATTTTCAGCCGGTTTTTTTCAGTCTTTGGTGATGTCTTTTGTTTTGCGCGCATATACTTTTTATTTTTTATAGTTAGTTTAACATGACAATTATCAATTTAAAAAAACCATCCACCGGTTCAAGCAGATGGCTTAAGCATTGCTCATGCAGCCAGTGTGACATGATGGCTAAAGTCCATAATTTCAGGATTTACCAGTTTACCATAGTCATTATGGTCCATTTGCATAATATAGGTTTAAGTATAGATAATAAAAAAGAAATATGCTTTGGATTGCCAAAAAATGATAAACAAAGGCAATAGTTAGTACTAATCTGATAGAGGGGGTCATTATATTAATGCTTCCAACCCTGGATTAAGCTGATATTTTTACCTATATTCTAACTATAATCATCTATAAAAACGATTTCATTTACAGAAAATTGGGGTTATCAAAATGGTAAGGGAAATGCGTTGTGAGTTGATTTCCTGGTCTGAGGTACAGCGCTTGTGTTTACGACTGGCAAAACAAATTAAGGCATCTGGCTTTCATCCTGATTTGGTAATTGCCATTGGCCGTGGCGGCTATGTACCGGCAAGACTGGTGTGTGATTATTTAGATATTATGGCTCTGACTAGTATCAAAATTGAACTATATACATCTGGTTCAACAAAAAAGGAAAAGGCGGTTATTAAATATCCCTTGTGTAACGATATCAGCGATCAGCACGTCTTGCTTATTGATGATGTGAATGACAGTGGTGAAACATTGGAGCTGGCGCGCGCCCATCTGCAGTCCTTCCATCCACAAGAAATAAGAATCGCAGTCATGCATCACAAGACCAGCAGCCAATTCCCGGTGGATTATTCTGCCCGCAAGGTGATCAAATGGCGTTGGTTAATCTATCCATGGGCTGTATATGAAGATATTTCAGGCTTTTTACGAAATATAAAAGCAACTGCACAAAGCATTGAACAAGCACAACAATATCTAGCCGATAAATTTAACATCAGAATTTCGAAAAAAAAACTCAGTGAAATTTTCACTATGATGAAGGCATGAAATCAGTATTGCACAGGATCGACAGACATGAACAAAGATATTAAACGTATGATTGCTGATATTAGAAATGAAGTGACCTATACCAGTCATCTGATCGGTAGAACAGCATTTTCTGACAAGCTTATGGCGGTGATGGCTGAGGTGCGCAGAGATAAGTTTGTACCACCAGAACTGCGAGCATTTGCTTTTGAAAATGGGCCTCTGAGTATCGGCCATAACCAGACCATTTCACAACCTTACATCGTTGCCCTGATGACTGATCTATTACAGCTCGAAGATGACTATCGTGTACTGGAGATCGGTACCGGCTCCGGATATCAGACAGCAATACTGGCTGAACTGGTAGAACAGGTTTATACCATGGAATTGGTTCAGGTACTGGGCGAAGAGGCTGAGCAACGTTTAACAGAGATGGGTTATAAAAATATTGAATGCCGGATTGGAAATGGCTATCAAGGATGGCCGGAACATGCCCCCTATGATGCGATTATTGTCACTGCAGCGGCAGCCTATATTCCAAAATCACTTATTGAACAACTCAAACCAGGAAGAAAGTTGGTGATTCCGGTTGGAGAAGTCTATGCACCTCAGGAACTGGTGCTGGTAGAAAAGGATGAACAGGGAAACAGCCATTTGAAGAATATACTGGATGTTGCCTTTGTGCCATTACGACAAAGCAGTGTCGATGAATAAAGCATCAATAATGAAAATGTTGTGAAAATGAAGCAAGAAAATCAGGTCACTTGTCGATTTTATGAGGAGCTTAATGACTTTTTGCCCTCTCATCGGCGTAAAAAAGAATTTACTTACCATTATAGAGATGCCCGCTCAATTAAAGATCTGATTGAATCCCTTGGTGTACCTCATACTGAAGTTGAACTTATTCTGGTGAATAGTAAATCAGTCGACTTTAACTATCAAGTTAAAAATAATGACCGTATCAGCGTCTATCCCATGTTTGAAGCACTGGATATAAGCTCTGATTTAAAATTGCGTCTCGAACCGCTTCGAGACATCAAGTTTGTTCTTGACTGTCATTTAGGAAAACTGGCTAAATATCTGAGAATGGCTGGTTTTGATACTCTTTATCAGAATGATTACCAGGATCATGAAATTGCCCTGATTTCCAGCCAGAGAAAACGAATACTGCTTACTCGTGACAGAGATTTACTAAAACGGAAGATCATCGATCATGGTTACTATGTACGTCAGATCCAGCCGCAAAAACAATTGCTGGAAATCATCAAGCGATTTGATCTGCTCAAGCAAGTTAAACCTTTCACCCGTTGTATTCACTGTAATGGAAAACTTTCCACGGTGGAAAAAAGCTGCATCGAAGCACAACTTGAACCAGGGACTCGACAATTTTATCAACATTTTAAACAATGCCGGAAGTGCCGCAAAATTTACTGGCAAGGCAATCACTATGAGGACATGCAAAAGCTCCTGAATTCAATTACATTTTTTGAACAATAATTATAAGTCTATCAGGTTTTCTTTCGAGCACTGCTTTCAATCCACATGCTATCAGCCGATTCATTGACATCTGTTCGTTAGACAAAACCCGATCCAGTGTCTACTATTATGTTATCAGTAGAAGAAAATAACAGGGCTGATAGCGGCCTCATGCAACAGACACGAATACAACATATTCTGCTTAGCTGATAAGCATTCATAGGAAAAAGAATGGAAGATATTTTCAAATTTGCCGATGAACTGGGTCCTGTAAAAGTCATACATGTTTATGAACCCTCTATAAATCTTAAGGCAGTACTTGTGGTGGACAACATTGCCAAAGGGCCTGCTATTGGCGGCGTACGCATGGCTGCTGATGTGAGTACCGAAGAGTGCATACGACTGGCGCGCACCATGACCTTTAAAAATGCAGCAGCCGGTCTGCCTCATGGCGGTGGTAAAGCCGTGCTCTACGGTGACCCCAAAATGCCGAAAACTGAAAAAGAAAAACTGATCCGCGGCCTCGCCAACGTGTTACGTAATGAAAACACCTATATTTTCGCCCCTGATATGGGAACCGATGAAGAATGTATGGCCTGGGTGAGAGATGAAATTGGACGCGTGGTCGGCCTGCCCCGTGAAATCGGCGGCATCCCGCTGGATGAAATTGGTGCCACCGGTTTTGGCCTGAGCCACGTAGTGGACGTCGCACTAAACTATTGTGACTTTCCATTAAAAGGCGCACGGCTGGTTATGCAGGGTTTTGGTGCAGTCGGTAAACATGCCACCCGATACCTGACACAGAAAGGTGCCGTGCTGGTGGCGGTGGCAGACTCCCGCGGCGCCATCCACAACCCGGATGGACTGGATGTAAAGCAATTAATTGCCCTTAAAAACGAAGGCAAGTGCGTCATTGATTACCTCGATGCAAAGAAAATGGCACGTGATGATGTCATTGATGTGGAGTGTGATATCTGGATTCCTGCAGCACGCCCCGATGTAGTCCATGAGGATAATGTTAACCGACTCAATACCAAATTAGTGGTGGAAGGTGCCAATATCCCCTTTACCCATGGTGCAGAAAAAATTCTCCACGACAAGGGCGTGCTCTGTGTGCCCGACTTTATTGCCAATGCTGGCGGTGTGATCTGTGCCGCCATGGAATATGAAGGTGCCAGCCAGGCTGCAGCCCTTGCTGCTATCGAGGAAAAACTACGGCGCAACACCGAGCTGGTACTGGAAGCCGTTAAACATAAACAAATATTACCGCGTGAAGCCGCCATGGAGATGGCACTTAAGCGGATAAAAAAGGCAATGAGTTTCCGGCGTTTTTCTTTATTTTCATGTGGGCCGAAATTCATTTAGCCATTTTGCAAAATTCGTGCTTGCTTAGGGATTCTGAAGTAGGAAGGAGTTGCCATGTACCGTATACGTTTTCATGGTCGCGGTGGTCAGGGTATGAAAACCGCCAGCCGTATTCTGGGCACAGCCTTTTTTCTGGAAGGCTATGAAGTTCAGGACGCCCCCCGATATGGCGCCGAACGCCGTGGCGCGCCAATTTTCGCCTATGT
>WTAX01000420.1 GCA_013139395.1 Gammaproteobacteria bacterium
TTTAGAGGTTTTTTGTGGAAGAATTTATTCCCGGTCAACGTTGGATCAGTAATGCTGAATTACAATTAGGTCTTGGTACTCTTATCGAAACCGAACACCGTACTATTACCATTAATTTTATCGCCAGCGGCGAAACACGAACGTATGCCAAACAAGACGCCCCGTTAACACGAGTCATCTACGATAAAGGTGAGCAGGTAAAATCTGTCGATGGCAGCAGCATAGAAATAACCCATGTCACTGATTTAAACGGTCTTATTATTTATAGTGGAAAAGATTCCAATGGCCAGTCAGTCACTTTAGAAGAAACGCAACTGGATCACTTTATCCAGCTTAACCGTCCTGCTGAACGTCTCTTTATTGGTCAGATTGATAAAAATCACTGGTTTGATCTGCGTTATCAAACGCTCAAAAGAATTAACCAGCTCACTCATAGTGAGTTGTCCGGCCTCACAGGTTGTCGCACCAGTTTAATTGCTCATCAGCTGTATATTGCCCATGAAGTGGCAAATCGTTATGCCCCGAGAGTTTTGCTTGCAGATGAAGTCGGTTTGGGTAAAACCATAGAAGCGGGTTTAATTCTTCATCATCAATTACTTAATGAACGGGCACAACGGGTTTTAATCATTGTACCAGAAAGTTTAATGCATCAGTGGCTGGTGGAAATGCTGCGTCGTTTTAATCTGAGGTTTAGTATTTTTGATGAACAGCGCTGTCAGGCTATTAGCGGTGATGAGAACGATAAAGAAAATAGTGACGCTGATATCAATAATCCATTTCTGAGTGAACAATTAGTGCTTTGCAGTCTGGAGTTTTTAGCACAAAATGAGCAATATTATCAGCAGGCACTTGAAGGAGAATGGGATCTTCTGGTGGTCGATGAAGCCCATCATTTACAATGGACAGCAGAAAAACCCAGCCATGAATATCAGCTCATCGAGCAGCTCACACAAGAAATCAGAGGAATTTTGCTGTTAACAGCCACACCGGAACAACTGGGTATTGAAAGCCATTTTGCCCGATTACGTCTGCTCGATCCTGATCGTTTTCCTGATTTAGATGCCTATATTGCTGAGGAGGAAAGCTATCAACCCATTGCACAGACAATGGAGGTGCTTATTTCTAATCAGGAGCTTGATCAAAAGACCATTAGTATTCTAAAAGAATTTCTACCTGAAGAAAGCTCTATCAGTAAAAGAAATACCAGTGAAACCAGCCGCCAGGAACTCATTGAGCATATGCTGGATCGTCATGGCACTGGTCGTGTACTATTTCGTAATACCCGAGCAACAGTCAAAGGTTTTCCCGGACGAAAAGTCATTGCTCATCCCCAATCTTTACCTGATGCGTACTCAGAAGTACTGCTAAAATTTAGTCAATCATTCTTAATAGAAGATGATCATTCAACTGAAGCTGATAGCTTTTCTAATCTGGTACTCTTTCCTGAATTACTGTATCAGATTGAAGCCGATAATTTGCAACAATCATTAAATTGGACACAGCTTGATCCCAGAGTTCAATGGTTAGCCGACTGGCTTATTGAACAACGCCATATCAGTGCAAATATCTCAGAAAATAAAACACTGGTGATCACCGCCAATACATCAACAGCCATTGATTTAGCCAAAACACTGAAACTGCAATTTGGTATTTATGCGGCCGTCTTTCATGAAGGACTGAGCCTGATTGAACGCGATCGGGCTGCTGCCTTCTTTGCCGATACAGAAAATGGCACACCGGTTTTAATCTGCTCAGAAATTGGCAGTGAAGGACGAAATTTCCAGTTTGCTCATCAAATGGTGTTATTTGATCTGCCGCTTAATCCTGATTTACTGGAGCAGCGTATCGGCCGACTAGACCGTATCGGCCAGACACAAAATATTAAAATCCATGTTCCCTATCTGAAAAATACCGCTCAGGAACTATTATTTCACTGGTATCACGAAGGCTTAAATGCTTTTGAGAACACCTGCCCGGCAGGACATAATGTGTTCACTCAAGTGCAGACACAATTACACCATTTATTAATGACAACAAGTTCAAGTGATGACTCCAATACAGCATCAGTACTTAATTCAAAATCAGCTCTCATACAATCCAGCCAATCACTGCATGAAGCGCTTAATAATGCTTTGCATGAAGGCAGAGATCGTTTATTAGAATATAATTCCTGCCGCCAACCCGAAGCCGATAAACTAAAATCACTGGCAGAAAATAATAATCCACGAACTGAAATACTCCAATACATGGAAGATCTTTTTGATGCTCTGGGTATTGAACACTCTGATCATAGTGAGCATTGTTACATCATTGCCCCCGGTGAAAACATGATTAATCAGTTTCCCGGCTTGCCCGATGATGGTATGACGATCACCTATGACCGTTCAATTGCTCTGGCCAATGAAGATATACAGTTTTTCACCTGGGATCATCCTATGGTTAGAACCGCAATGGATATGATCAACAGCAGTGAAATGGGTAACACCGCCGTTACGACACTGGACAGCGAAGCCCTACAAATTGCCATACAACCCGGTAGTCTGCTATTAGAATGTGTGTTTATATTAGAAACCAGTGCCCACAAGTCATTACAGGCTGATCGTTATTTGCCCACAACCACCATTCGAGTATTAATTGACGAGCGTGGCCAGGATCTCACTAAATTCATTAAAAATAGTGAAATAGTAAGTACTGAATCCATTAAAAAGAAAGTTGCCCGACAAATTATCAAGGTCAAAGAAGATGATCTGCGCGAGATGATTAAACAAACTGAAAGCCTATGCCTGCAGCAAACACCTCAGCTATTACAGGATGCCAGAGAAGCCAGTCAACAAACGCTGGTGAATGAAATTAATCGACTCAAGGCATTAGCGCAAGTCAATCCTAATATTCGTGAAGAAGAAATTGATTTTTATGCACAGCAGCTCAAATCACTTGAAAGTATCTTTAATTCAGTCACTCCAAGGCTGGA
>WTAX01000029.1 GCA_013139395.1 Gammaproteobacteria bacterium
TGTAAAAAATTCTGATTTAAACCTGTCATTGACTAAAGAGTCACAAAATTTACCTGAGATTAGAAAAAAACTCATTACAGCAAATACGACATTAGAAAAAAGAATTGAAGATAAGCAACTTATTCCCGAGGATAGTTCAGCAGACCAAAAGCAAGCCAGTAAATGGCATATAGATGCTCATGTTGCATCCTTACGCAGTCAGATAAAAATGTGGGATCAACAGTTACAGAGCCAACCAGTTAGACTACAATTATTAAAATTAGAAATGGAAATTTCTGATCGTGAGTTAACTTCAACTCAAATTGAATTCGATTTATTACAAAAGAAAATTGATTTAAAACGCGGTATTGAAATCAAAAAAACTCAAGAAATCATTCGCGCAGAACAAATTAAAGCTGAAGGTAAACATCAGTTAATACAAACGCTTGCAGAATCAAATACCCTTCTTAGTGACCAGATTACGAGCAAAACAAAAGAGCTCATTTTCCTTGAGTCTCGTGATGATGAAGTTTATAAAATGAGCAAGGCAATTAGTCTTGAACAGGCAAGTACAAAAAAGAAGTTAGATATTGCAGGGTTAAATCAAATTCTTGGACAGGTGTTGTTTGAGCAGAAAAAAGCATTACCCAATCCAAAGCGATATGAAAAAAACATAAAGAAAAGACAGGAATTAATTGCAAAATCAGGTCTTACCAGGCTCCAATCTCAAGAGGAATTTGAAAAAATAAAAAATAAAAAAGATTATATTTCTAATTTGTTAATTAATATAACACCAGAGATTCAAGAAACAATATATGCTGACTTAATGGAATTAGTTAATACACGTCTTACCTTATTAAAAAAAGCGATTAATATTGATGAAAAATATCTTAAAGCAATTGTAGAAATTGATTTTGCAGAAAGACAGTTTTTAAAAGTCGTTATTACTTACTCTGATTTTCTTGATGAGCATTTATTCTGGCTCCGAAGTGCTCCCACATTTAATCTGCAAAATTTAAAAAACATTCCCGAACAAACTGTTTTCTTTCTGGCGCCATCCAAGTGGATTTCTTTTATTAATGATTTTATAAAAATGATTAGCACTTCATTTTATATTCTACCTGCTTTATTTTTTGTTAGTATATTTATGTTTAATAAAAGTCGCTTAATTAAATTGTTAATTAAATCGGGATTAAAGACTAAACGTATTAGTAGCGACAGATTATTACATACTTTCAAAGCATTTTTTTATACCTTATTACTGGCAACACCTATTCCAATTTTGTTGTATATAATAAGTTGGCAACTTTCCAGCTTAGTAGATGCATCTGAATTTACTTATTCCATGGCCTTCGGTATGAGTTTTATTGTTTTACCATTGTTTTGCTTGCAGACTTTCCGTTATATGTGTTTGCCTGGTGGTTTAGCAGAAGTACACTTTAAGTGGTCCAATACTATTATTCATGGCTTAAGATCCGAAATGTGGCGTTTGATGATCACTTTTTTACCTGTTTTGTTCCTTACAGCGCTTCTTGTCTCTAAAGGTGGCTCATCTGTAAATGATGGCCTGGGTCGTGTCTCTTTAATAATGACATTAATCACTTTTGCTATTTTCTTTTATCGATTATTAAAGCCTAAGACAGGTTTACTACACTCAATTGCAGATCAAAGCCCCAATAGTTTTTTTGCACATTATCAAACTTTATTGTTTGTTTTTGGCCTGCTTAGTATTATTTCTCTTATGGGACTTACTTTTGCAGGCTATGTCTATACTGCAGGTTATATGACAGCAAGTTTGATTTTCACGCTGTGGTTCATTTTTGCCATGGTAATTCTTCAACAAATTTCAGTACGCTGGTTATTATTAACCCAGCGTAGATATGCATTGAATTTAGCATATGAAAAAAGAAAAGCATTGCACAAAAAAAAATCTATGGATGATAATCAGGAACATGATAGTCCGGAACATTCGATTGATTTTGATGAACCTGAAATTGATATGGTTTCATTAAGTGCAGAATCCAGTCAACTGTTAAATATTGTTTTATTTATTTTGGGTGTTGCTGGACTGAGTGCTATTTGGTCCGATGTGTTACCTGCTTTGGGCTTTTTTGATAAAATCATTTTATGGCATTATACGGGGATTGTAGCAGGTACTGAACAAATATTGCCAGTCACCATATGGGATTTATCTTTAGCAGTTTTTATTATTGTTCTGACCATTATGAGTGCTAAACGTTTGCCTGCTATCATCGAAATTCTACTATTACAAAGCTCTTCAATCAGCTCGGGTAGTCGCTATACAATTACCACATTAGTTAACTATATGATTATTGGTATAGGTTTTTTTACAGTATTTAATATGTTAGGAGCTGAGTGGGCAAAATTTCAATGGCTCTTTGCTGCTTTAAGTGTTGGTATCGGTTTTGGTTTGCAAGAAATCGTTGCCAATTTTATCAGTGGTATTATTATCTTATTTGAACGTCCTATTCGTGTCGGTGATTACGTTAGTGTGGGGGAGAATGAGGGTGTTGTCAGTAAGATACAAATTAGAGCAACCACCATCATGACCCGTGATAGAAAGGAATTGTTAGTACCTAATAAAGAATTTATTACCGGCCAGTTATTAAACTGGTCACTTTCTGATCCAACATCAAGATTAATTATTCCTGTTGGTGTAGCTTATGGCAGTGATATTCCCCTGGCCAGAAAATTACTATTGGAGGCCGCAGAGGAAAATGAGAGCGTATTAATAGAACCTAATCCGCAAGTTTTATTTTATAATTTTGGCGATAACACTCTTGATTTACAACTACGCTGCTTTATTGGCAATGTTGATTATCTATTAAAAACAACCAGTGAAATTAATGAAGCTATTAATAAAAAATTTAATGCGGCTGATATTAATATTGCATTTCCACAAAGAGATGTACATTTAGACATTAAGCAGCCTTTAGATATTGTAATAAATAATAAGGATAAATAGTAGTTTTTGAAATTTTATCAGACAAATATGCTAATGTGTAAATTGTGTATCTAATCAACAGTATCATGAGACAAAAATGAAAGAAATTATTACTGCATTTATTATTGGACTTTTTTCATTATCCAGCATTGCACAAACACCACAAAGTAGCAATATTGATTCTACTACTGGCGCAAGAACCTGGAGTACTCATGCTCATGGCATTCATTTTTCTTTAACACAAATTTTACCCGAACAAGCGAAGGCATTTTATGTTAACCGGGGGTTTACACTGAAACAAATTGAAGCATATACTTCATCTTGTCTTTATATGACTGTCTTACGAAATGATGATGCTCCTGGTACTATTCATTTTGTCAGTAATAGCTGGCCAGTTCGGTTTGACGGCAAAAAATATAAACTGCTATCAGTAGACAAGTGGCTGCAACGCTTGACAACTAATACTACAAAAAAGTCAGCTTTAGTTGCCTTTAGATGGGCTCAATTTCCACCTGAACAAGAATATGAACCGGGAGGGGACTGGAATCAGGGAATGTTATCTATAGGTTTACCAGCTGATAGTGAATTTAACATTATTGCCCGCTGGGATATAGAGGGTAAAATCTTTGAAACAGAATTACAGAAGGTGAAATGTGCAAAATAAAATAGTTGTGATACTAACGTTTTTTCTACTTCTGTCAATTGGAGTTACACAGGCTGATGGTCTTCCTCCATTGACACATACGCTCACTGGAATCAATAAAGGCATACCTGCACCGAGTCTTCTTCTGCAGAATATCGATGAAGAAATTATTGATATTAAGGAATTGAAGGATAAGGTTGTCGTAGTAAATTTTTGGGCAACATGGTGCCCGCCTTGTCGCCGTGAAATGGGTTCGCTTGAGCGATTATATCAGGCTGTTAAAGATAAAAATGTAGAAGTACTTGCAATTAATATCGGTGAAGATATTGATACTGTTTTCTCCTTCATGGGTACAATTGAACCTTCGCCAAATTTCCAGATACTTTTTGATCCGGATGCTGCTTCTATGGATAGCTGGAAAGTAAGAGGCTTGCCGACAACATACATCATTAGTCCCAATGGCACTATTGCTTATAAGGCTGTAGGGGGGCGTGAATTTGATCACCCTGAAATCC
>WTAX01000289.1 GCA_013139395.1 Gammaproteobacteria bacterium
AAGTCTCTGGCAAACTATACACCGGTTTTAAGTACTGAATTTAAAGAATTATTGCATAGCGCAGATTTAGCAGCCGGTGAAGAATTCTTTATGCGTAAATGTTCTTCCTGTCATGATGCTTTCCAAAGCGATGTTCATGGTAAGGGGCCTAATTTATGGAATGTCTTTGGACGCAAAGCAGGTACTGCCAAAGGTTTTGAATATTCAGATGCTATGCGCCAGTCAGGTCATAGCTGGAATTATGCCACGCTCAATTATTATCTGACGCGAACTGATCGTGCCGTGCCCGGTCGTATTATGAATTTTAGAGGCATACGCAAAGATGCCTATCGTGCCAAATTGCTGCTCTTTTTAAGATCCATGAATGATAATCCTCCACCCTTACCTTAATGTTTAACACTCAGCACTGTATCTCAGGCAATTCATCCCACTGGCTGGTATAAGCCGGTGAACGATAAGCCTGACGCATGGCCCATTTTTGATGTACACCTTCTGCGGCAATATAAATAGAATTTTTGCCATGACGGTGATTAATTTTATCCATAGCGGCCATAAGCTTATCTGTTTTAGCCGATTGTCCGGCATGAAACAGATCCAGCTGCCGATGCTTTTTTGCACTGAGATCCAGTAAACCCACTCCTGCTTTGATATAAAAAATCCCGGGCTGAAACAGGTATTTTATGACCTTGCGGGCAATGCTGGAAATCAAACGGGTATCATCCGTTGGATAAGGTAGTTGAATGACCTGATGATGGTTGTTGTATTGATAGTTGTAAGGGATGTGGTCATGATTTTGGTAGCCGGCAGCATAGAGTAATACTTGTATTGAGCCACTAAATGATTGTTGTGAGCGAAGTTTTTCACAGGCCCGGGCAACATATAGACTCACTGCATCCAGTATGACTTGTAATTGAGTGGTTTTATTGGCAAAGGAACGGCTGCAGTAAATTTGTTTTTTTTTGCCGGGAATTTCCTCCAGAGGCAAGCAGGCATGGCCGTTCAGTTCTTCAATGATACGTTCCACACAAACATTGAAATAGCGACGAATAGCTTTGGCATCAGCATTGGCTAATTCCAGGGCGGTATAAATATTTAAGTCTGCTAAACGGGCTGCAAAACGAGTCGAGATCCCCCAGATTTTATTAACGGGTGTACGTTTTTTCATCCAGTCCCATTTTAGCGCATTATCTAATACACAAACTCCCTGACATTTAGAGATATCTTTAGCGGCTCGACTCGCCAGTTTCGCGAGTGTTTTGGTCGGGGCAATACCAACACCTACGGGCAATCCGGTGTGCTGATAAACAGTTTGCTTGATCTGCAGTCCATAGTCATTCAAAGACTGATGGCTAATATCCTGCAAATAAAGAAACATCTCATCAATACTATAAATCTCCACATGGGATGAAAATAGCTGCAGGGTGCTCATAACCCGTGCTGATAAATCACCATAGAGAGGATAATTGCTGGAAAAAATGGCAATATTTTGTTGTTTCAGCCAGTGCTTGATAGTAAACATGGATTGTAAGTCACCAATGCCCATAGCCTTAGCCTGAGCAGAACGTGCCACAATAAAACAATCGTTGTTGGATAATACAATAACCGGCTTATTTCGCAGATCAGGGCGGAAAACCTGTTCACAGGAGGCATAAAAACTATTACAGTCAACCAGGCAAAACATCTGTTTTCACTAACCGGAAAAGCTAAACATGATGGCGTATTGAATGAATCACTACGCCCTCAATAATTAATTCAGAAAATTCACTAATGGCTATTGGCGCATAGGTTTTATTGGCGGAAATAAGACATTGCTTATTTTTATCGAGCATTTTGCAGGTTAACTGACCATCTAATGCGGCAATAATAATCTCTCCATGCTGTGCATCACGACTACGGTCAACAATTAATAAATCACCATCATAAATACCGCAACCTTCCATAGAATCCCCCCTGGCACGAGCCAGATCAGTGGCTGCCGGATGTTTGATTAAATAACTATTCAGATCCAGAGAACGATCCAGATAATCATCAGCAGGAGATGGAAAGCCGGCGGGCACGGAATGAATAAAAAGAGGTAAGGTGAATGTTGTAGTCGTTCTTGTCATAATAATTTTCAAAATTTACCAATATGTGTACGATAATCAAATTATAATATCATTCTGGTAAAAAATCACTATTTTAGTCACTCTAATTTACTGAGCTCTATTATTTGAAATAGTGTATTTTCTTTCCTATACTGCAAAAGTCTGTTTTAAAAAATTATCAATATGAGAACCAGTACAATAATGCAGTTGTTAAATAAATTTTCTATAAAATCAAAAACCTATATGTTGGTTTCTTTAAGTGTTTTAGTGGCTCTCACCCTTTCACTGGTCTCAAATAATGGTCTTAACCTCATTAAGGCTCAGGTAGATGAATTAATTCGTGCGAATAATATTGAACGCTATACCTATCGTGCAATTTTAGAAGAAAAAAACTACTTATTAAATGCCAATGGTTCGGTGAATAATCAGCAGCAGGCTAAACAGGCATTTATCAATGCTGAAAAGGCACTTAAAACTATCTATAGTACGCTGGATGAAATGGATAGAAAAAGTCCAAATCAAGAAATGAATAAGATAACAGAGGCCACTAGAAATGC
>WTAX01000251.1 GCA_013139395.1 Gammaproteobacteria bacterium
TGGACACAAAAAAGGCGGTACCCTACACAAACTTTCGACCACAACAATTCGTTCTGTAGCAATGGGGGTTATCGGCGTTTCAACTATTCAGGCTCTATTATTTGGTTTGGGTTTTATCTTTATCGATCTACCCGGCGCTGGTATTATCGCGCTTGCCATTCTGGTATTCGGTATTGCTCAATTACCCGCTATTATTTTTACAATACCTACCGTTGCATTTATTTGGTGGAGTGGCGACTCAGCGCTGAGCAATGTAATTTTCACTGTCTATTTCGTCCTGACGGGCTTTGTTGATAATGTGCTTAAGCCAATATTTCTTGGTCGTGGGGTTGATGCACCGATGCCAGTTGTTTTATTGGGTGCTTTAGGTGGTATGATAACAGGTGGGCTGCTTGGACTCTTTGTTGGTGCAGTTTTTCTCTCACTTGCCTATGTCATTTTTATGACATGGGTTGATGATGAAGACTCTGATGATGAAAATAGTGAAAGTTCATATTCTATGGTTAAAGATAATAATTAATTTTTTTCATAATTACTTCTCCTGAGGTACATCCCAATGCAATACATCCTTGATAACAGACCATCTGGGTTGTAACGGGATTGCATTTTTTCCCTGTATCCAATAGTCAAATAGTTGATCAACTTTGCCTGAAGCACGCTGCAGTTCCAGCCAGCTATTCATAAAGTTTAATAAATTTAAGTTATCTTGAGCCAGGGCATAAGAGGCAGGGAATGACACAATCCCTTCCCGTCTAAATAAGGTCATGTACTCAGGGTGAATAAGTGTCCAGGTTTTACCTGCTTCCAGACTCGTCAATAGCACATCATAATCCTTACTCTGGTTATCAAAAAACTCTTTTGGTAAACAGGATCAGCAAGCTGCAGAAAAAGTGATTAATCTAAGAGCAATGATTAAACTCTACGAAGATCAATTGTTATCCAGAAAATCCAGTCATTTTGTCAGTGAACAGGAAAATTATTTAAAAATGGCTCGTATGGAAAATTCACTAATGGAAAAAATGATTAGAATCTATTCATTAACAAGACGTATATCCAGACTGATTATGCCAGCAACATTGTCATATGATGAAAAATTGTCTATAAATTAATATATGCTGAAATAGCAGTTCCAGGCGAATGAATACGCCTCTATAAAAAACATTAACTGATAAGACGTCCAGCAGCAATACAAAAAGGAAATATAAATGACAAAAAATAATTCACCAGCAATAGAAAGTGCCATTCAAATAGCACTGATTGCTCTTTTATCACTTTGGTGTTTTAAAGTAGCTCAGCCCTTTATTGGTCCAATTATTTGGGCGGGGATTATTGCCATTGGTGTTTATCCCATTTATCTATGGTTAATAAATAAAACGGGTTTACGTGCTGGCTGGGCTGCAACAATTATCACCCTTTCAATGTTAATTATACTGATTACACCTACTATACTGATATCCGGTGCTTTGATTGAGAATACTCAATCGTTATCAGAACTTATTAAAAAGGATGAGTTGAATATTCCTCCACCACCCAAAAATGTTGCTGAATGGCCTCTTATTGGTGAAAAACTTGATACCGTCTGGACAAATGCATCACAGGATCCAAAAGCCGTATTTGGTCAATACCGCTCTGAAGTAAAAGATTTAACTAAATGGTTTATATCAATAGCCGCCAGCATGAGCTTAAATATACTTATTTTTATATTTTCAATTATTATAGCTGGTGTTTTTTTGACCTCAGCAAAAGGAGCTAAAGAAACTTTCATCACTATTTTAAATCGAGTAGCAGGTGAACGCGGCTCAGAACTAACTGAACTTTCGTTGGCAACTGTGAATAGTGTGGTAACGGGTATTCTTGGCATTGCTCTTATCCAGACATTATTGGCTGGTGTGGGGTTTGTGATCATGGGTATTCCTGCAGCTGGGGTATTAGCTGTTATTTGTCTGGTAATGGCAATTGTCCAAATTGATATTTTATTAGTGTTGATCCCTCTTTCAATTTATGTTTTTTCTGATCCCAATACAGGCACCGGTGCAGCAGTTGCTTTTTTAGTATGGAACATTGGTGTTGGTCTGCTTAATAATGTATTAAAACCTATTTTATTAGCTAAAGGGGTTAATGCTCCGATGGCTATTGTTTTTATTGGTGCAATTGGCGGCATGATATTATCAGGAATTATTGGCCTGTTTGTCGGCGCAGTATTTATGGTACTGGGATATACTTTCTTTATGGTTTGGTTGCAATCAGAAAAAACAGCTTCAACATAAATTATTATAAAACACTTAAGCGACACTGCTCACTCAGCGGCGAGGTTTCGTTTTATGTTAAATTGTAAATTTTTCAAA
This sequence comes from Gammaproteobacteria bacterium, assembly GCA_013139395.1. Lineage (GTDB taxonomy): Bacteria > Pseudomonadota > Gammaproteobacteria > GRL18 > GRL18 > GRL18. Next base: position 2,346 of record WTAX01000251.1, read on the forward strand.
TCCCTTTAAAGACAAATAATTAATGACTAATAATGTAAAAAATTTGATCAAATCTCTGGCTCTGCTCTATGGATTGTCAACATTGGTTGCCTGTACGACCGTTGGACCAGATTATCAGGAGCCTGTTGTTGACTGGTTACAAGACTGGCAACCTTCAGCTTATGGGCACTCTTATGGAAGCAATATTCAAAACAAACAAAAGCAGATTGATACTCAATTCTGGTGGCAATTATTTAATGATCCTATTTTAAATAAGCTGATTAATGAAGCCAGACAGGAAAATCATTCACTGCGCATTGCTGGCCTGAGAATTTTTGAAAGTCGTGCCTTGCTTGGCATTGCCAATAGTAGTCTCTATCCTCAGTTACAGCAGGTCAATGGCAGTGTCAGCTATGTTAATAATCAATCTCACGGTGGTAATGCACCAAAGAGTCAGAGTTTTACTAATTATCAAACTGGCTTCAATCTGGGGTGGGAACTGGATTTCTGGGGGCGTTTTCAGCGAGGTATTGAATCGGTAGATGCTGCATTTTTTACATCCATAACTAATCAGCAGGATGCACAAGTTTTGTTGGTTGCTCAGCTTGCTAATGCTTATTTTGCTTATCGAACCACACAAGCCCGTATAGCCATTGCACATCAAAACGCCAATATTCAGAAGCGTAGTTATGAAATTACTACTAATGTATTTAACAGCGGGGAAGGTTCAGAGCTGGATTTACAGCAGGCAAAAACACAATATTTAGCTACTCTGTCCACTATTCCTGAATTAGAAATTGCGCTCGCCCAAACTCGTAATGCGATAGCCATTCTTTTAGGGAAAGCACCCGGAGTACTTCCAGAACTGGAAGTAATGGCATCTGAATACCATTGGCCTGTTATTTCTCCTAACTATTTCCAGTATATACCTGCAAATATGTTGACTCGTCGTCCTGATATACGTACTGCAGCCTGGCAGGTCGCGGCTCAATCTGCTCAGATTGGTGTTGCAGAAGCAGAGTATTATCCTGCTATTTCATTATTTGGCACAATCGGCTGGTCAGGCAGTGATCTGGCGGGCAGTTCCGATACCAGTAGTCTCATCATTGGCCCAAGTTTTACCTGGAATATTCTGGATTATGATCGTATTGAAAATAATGTGCGTATACAGGATGCTCGTCTGCAGCAGTTAATAGAACAGTATCAAAGTCTGGTTTTACAAGCGGCAAAAGAAGTTGATGATGCTTCATACAGCTTATTGAAAACAAGCGAACAAAAGCTACTAATTGATAAAAGTTTTAAAGCTTCAAAACGGGCCCTTGAACTTTCCAATACCAGATATCGTGAAGGCTATTCTGATTTCCAGCGTGTGCTGGATGCTCAACGTGCAATGTTTGCTCAGGCCGATCGTCAGTTAATTAGTCAGGGTTCTTATATTGCAGCAATCATTAGTTTATACAAGAGTATGGGTGGAGGCTGGACGGAAATGACCAATGATCAACTACTCTCAAGTAAAGTGAAAGAAACTATGCAGGAACGCACAGATTGGGGTGATTTATTAACGGCGCCCCTATCTTTTTCAAATAATAGTACACTAATAAAAAGTACATCAGCAACTAAAGTGCCAGAGGCTTCAGCGCATGAGCAATAAAGAACAAGAGCAAAGACAGAAATCGGATAAAACAGAGTCAGCTGCTGATAAGACTGATGAGCTTATAGAAGAGACTGTAGAAGAAAGCACAGCGAAAAAGTCAGTTAAAAAAGGTACACTACTTATTTTATTAATGATTCTCCTGAGTCTGGTCTGGTATCTGGCAGCTGATAGATATACTCCTTATACCCAGCAAGCTCGTATTGACGGCTACGTTGTCGGCGTTAGCTCCGAAGTTTCAGGTGTTGTTAATCAGGTATGGGTTAAGAATAATCAAACGGTTGAAAAAGGTCAGCCTCTGTTTGAAATTAAACGTTCTCAATATGAAATTGCTTTAAATAAAGCCCATTCGCAACTTGAAGACGTGAAACGTCAGATTGCTGCGGGTTCTGCCGGTGTTGAATCAGCTCAAGCAAACCTGCTTGCAAAACGGGCAAACAAAAAGAAAGCACACCAGGATGTGGTTCGTCTGGAAGCTTTGTATAAAAAAGATCCTGGCGCTATTTCTATCCGTCGACTGGAATCATCACAGGCATCCTATGCACAGGCAGTGGCCAAAGTAGCTGGTGCTGAGGCGGAAGTGATACGTGCCATTGAACAAAAAGGTGGAGAGGGTGAAAATAATGCCAAGTTAAAGAGTGCCATCAGTGCTGTAGATAAAGCAGAACTGGATCTTGAACATACAGTCACTTATGCCTCATCTCATGGCATTATTACTGATTTACGTACCGATGTTGGTCAGTTTGCCAATGCCGGAAGTCCGGTAATGACTTTTATCTCTATCCATGATATCTGGATTAATGCCGAATTTACGGAAAATAATCTGGGACATATGCAAATAGGATCTCCAGTTGAACTGGTTATTGATGCAATTCCAGGAGAAGTGTTTTCAGGGAAAGTCCGTAGTATTGGTTTAGGTATTGCTGTGGGACAAGACCCGCCTGCAGGTACTCTTCCCACAATTGAAAATAATCGTGACTGGCTGCGCCAGTCACAACGTTTTCCTGTGATTATTGCATTTGATATAAATCAGAATGAATCATTAAGAAAATTCATTCGCATTGGTGGTCAGGCAGAAGTCATTGGTTTTACTGAGGGGCAGGATATTTTAAATAGTCTCGCTAAACTCTATATTCGTGTGATGAGCTGGTTTTCTTATGCTTACTAAACTTATACTCATTGAAAAACAGTATACAAAGGTGTTAGGTTAAGTGCATATTCAGGCAAGGCGCATTTTTCGCTTAAGCTTTACACCTGCTCTGGCATTAGCTATTGCTTATGCCGTACCAACCCCATTGCCTTTTATTGCTCCTTTATTTGCTTTTTTTCTGACTGCTATGCCAGGCCCGCCATTGGGGGCAAAGAAGCTGTTGGGACTGGTACTGTTGGTCATGATAACTCTGGGAATGGGCTTACTGCTGATTCCATTGCTGCTACATTTTCAGTTGACGGCATTACTACTGGTTCTCATTGGTCTATATCTGAGTTCCTATTTGACTGTTAATCTCAGTAAGAATTTACCCGGTACCTTTCTTGCAGTGGGCGTGACCATGATCTCTGCTGCCGGGACGGTTAACTACAGTCTTGCAACAACGATCATCCAGGCATTAATTTGGGGTATTATCATTGCTGTGGTATGTCAGTCACTGATTTATCAATTGTTTCCTGAGGATCCTCCTAAGCCTTCAGTTAAGCCTCTATCGGATAATAGTCAGTCAACAGAACAGCAAGAAGCATCTTCAGAGGTAAAAGGTGCAGTACAATCCAACTGGATTGCAATTCGTAGTACCTTGATCGTATTTCCAGCCTATTTGTTACTATTAACCAATCCGATGATGTATTTGCCTATAGCAATTAAATCGGTTTTGCTTAGTCAGCAAGCTTCAGCGGTGGATGCTAAAAGTGCTGGTAATGAATTAATTGGTTCGACACTATTGGGTGGTCTGTTTGCAATCTTATTTTGGTTTGCCTTAGGAATATGGACGAATTTATGGATGTTCTTTTTATGGATGTTACTTTTTAGCCTCTTTTTTTCCTGCAAAATATATCAGCTTATTGCAACTCGTTTTCCGGCATCATTTTGGCTTAATACAGCTGTTACGATGCTGATTCTGATAGGACCTGCTGTTGAGGATAGCGCCAGTGGTAAAGATGTTTATGCTGCATTTTTTAGTCGTGCTATGTTATTAATTTTAATAACTCTTTATGCTGTATTTGCTGTTTATTTTCTGGAATATTTAAATTCACGCTACAGGAGATGTGCCCGTGTTAATTAATCTTGTGTTAGGCTTATCTGTTATGGTGTTGTGTCTGCTATTGCAGATCATCCTTCTGGTCTATGCGATACGTTATTATTTTAAATATCAAATTCAGAAAAATAGTAATACTGTTATTAGTAATTTATTGGTCATTAGTGGTGTTATGTTGCTTTTATTAATAGGTAATTTGGGACAAATTGCCATTTGGGCTTTATTATTCATGATGCAGAATGAGTTTCATGTGTTTGCTGACGCCTTTTATCATTCTACTGTGAATTTTGCCTCACTGGGGTATGGGGATATTGTGATGTCAAAAGAACACCGTCTTCTGGGTGCTCTGGAAGCCATTAATGGTGTATTAATGATTGGTATTTCAACGGCTGCATTGATGACACCATTTAAAGATGCCATTAAAACAGCACTAGAGGCTAAACGTGACTCATGATATTTAGTTAACTTAAAGGTTAATAGCTTTGCTTATATAGATGCATATCCATCAGGATTATTACTTTGCCAGCGCCAGGTGTCTTCGGCCATTTGTGCCAAATCATGCTCTGCTTTCCAGCCGATTTCCTGTTCAGCAAAAGACGGATCAGCAAAACAGGTGGCGATATCACCTGGACGACGTGCGACGATCTGATAGGGGACTTCCCGGCCTGATGCTTTTTCGATTGCTCTGACCATTTCTAATACACTATAGCCCTGACCTGTGCCCAGATTATAAATCACTAAGCCGGGTTTGCTGGTGAGTTTTTCTAATGCTTTGATGTGTCCGCGAGCCAGATCAACTACATGGATATAATCTCTGACGCCGGTACCATCGGGGGTATCATAATCACCGCCAAATACTGAGAGTTTTTCACGTTTGCCCACAGCAACCTGAGAAATATAGGGGATCAGGTTGTTTGGAATACCATTGGGATCTTCACCAATTAAGCCTGATTTATGTGCGCCGACAGGATTAAAATAACGCAGCAGGGCAATATTCCATTCTTTGTCGGCAACATAGAGATCACCACTGATTTCTTCAATGATCAGTTTGGAGCGACCATAAGGATTGGTTGCGGAAAGTGGAAAATCTTCAGTAATGGGTACAGTATGAGGATCACCGTAAACCGTTGCAGAAGAACTGAAAACGAAATTTTTCACATTAAAATCACGCATTACTTTAAATAATACTAAGGTACCGGTGAGATTGGTCTGATAATATTCAAGTGGCTTTTCAACGGATTCACCAACGGCTTTGAGTCCGGCAAAGTGAATGACAGCGTCAATGTTTTGTGCAGAAAAGATTTTTGCTAAAGCAGTTTCATCCAGCACATCATCCTGATAAAAAATAACCTCTTTACCAGTGATTTGCTTGACTCGATTGAGTGATTCTTTGCTTGAATTGCAAAGGTTATCGACGACTACCACCTCATAGTTATTGTTTAGTAATTCAACACAGGTATGACTGCCGATATATCCAGCTCCGCCGGTCACTAAAATTTTCATTTATTGTCCTTAAATTGTTCTTAAATAAGCCCTTAAATATAGCCCTAAAAATATACAGCTACTATTATTTTGCTTATTGAAATAGTAATTGATATTGCTCATCTTTAAAGCCGACACAAAGAATACCATTGTTATCAAGAACCGGGCGCTTAATAATGGACGTAGCATCCAGCATGATTTGTATTGCTTTGTCCTGATCAATATCAGCTTTAACTTCATCAGGTAATTTACGCCAGGTCGTCCCGCGTTTATTAAGTAACACTTCCCAACCCAATGCATTAACCCATTTTTCTAAAAGCTGCTGTTGCAGACCGTCTTTTTTAAAGTTATGAAACTGATATTCAATGTCATTTTCTGTGAGCCATTGTCGAGCTTTTCGTACTGTATCACAATTGGGTATACCGTATAAGATGATCATTGTTGTAACCTTAATTATTCCTTATAGAGCTTGAGGTAAGTACGAATGCGTTGTGCCGCTTCTATGCACTCTTCAAGCGGTGCAACTAAGGCAATTCTTGCATAGCCATGACCAGGATTGGCCTGGCCTGTTTTTCTTGACAGATAACTGCCGGGTAATACGCTAATATGCTGTTCTGCGAAGAGTTTTGAGGCAAACTTTTCATCATCACCACAAGGGAGTTTAAGCCAGATGTAAAAGGAAGCTGGAGGTGCATGGATGTCAATGACAGGACTTAAAATTTCAACAAAGGCCTTATATTTTTCACGATAAATATCACGGTTTTGTTGAACATGCTGCTCATCTTTCCACAGGGCAATACTGGCTTGCTGAGTGGTGAGCGGCATTGCTGAACCATGATAGGTTCGATATAAAAGAAACTTTTTAATAATAGCCGCATCACCAGCTACAAAACCAGAGCGAAGTCCGGGCACATTGGAACGTTTCGATAAACTATTAAAGACGACCAGATTAGTGAAGTCGGTTAAACCCATATCATTAGCAGCTTCGAGTAAACCCGGTGGTGGACGATGTTCTTCCTGATAAAGCTCTGAATAACATTCATCAGAAGCAATAATGAAATCATATTTCAGGGCGATTTTAATTAATTGCTGCAGGGTCGATTTATCAATCACTTCACCCGATGGATTACTTGGTGAGCAAATAAATAACAGCTGACAATGTTTCCAGATATTACTGGGGATACTGTCAAAATCAGGAATATAGTAGGTTCTTTCGCAAGCATTGACGAAGTAGGGTGTCGCTCCAGCAAGAATGGCCGCGCCCTCATATATCTGATAAAACGGATTGGGCATGATAACCAGTGGATCTTTTTCTTTGCTATTAACCACGGCCTGAGCAAAAGCAAATAGAGCTTCACGGGTACCGTTAACGGGTAATACCTGAGTGTCAGGATCTAATTGCCCATCATTGAGATGATAACGTGTTGTAATCCAGCTTGAGATGCTTGTACGAAGTCCCGGCAAGCCCTTAGTTGTCGGATATTCAGTCAGAGCAGCAAGATTTTCCTTAATCACTTCAGAGACGAAGCCGGGAGGTTCAAGCTTGGGCTCACCAATGGATAGAGAGATATGTTTTAATTTGCCATTGGGGTTAATGCCTTTTTTTAACGAGTCAAGCCGTTCAAATGGATAGGGCTTTAAAAGGTCTAATAATGGATTCATTGTAATTGCTCTTAAATTCAGCGTTTTAAATTGGGTGATAAAAATTCAGATCCAACCATTATAAAAGAATTATAACCCCGGCATCAAATAATCTTTGCTATTTTGATTTTTGTCAATACAATTGAGTTATGAATAATCACTCACTATTTATTGGTCTTCACCATGGCAGCCTGATTGTGCAGGATTTAGCACAGGCAATTCATTTTTATTGTCACATTATTGGCTTTGAACAAGATCAGCAACGCCCGAAAATGACTTTTGAAGGAGCCTGGCTTAATATCGGCGCACAACAGATTCATTTATTGGTATTACCAGAGACTGAACAAAAACTCAATCAGCCGGAGCATGGCGGCAGGGATAGGCATTTAGCGATTCATGTGACACAGATTGAGGGAATTAAACAAAATTTAGAAGCGAATCAAATCGCTTTTACTATGAGCCATTCAGGTCGGCAGGCTTTATTTTGTCGTGATCCGGATGGTAACGCGCTTGAATTTATTAAAGTTTCGTAGGGTGGGCACCACAAGGGCACTTCTTTTAGGGCGCAATGCCCACCCTGCAAATTAAAGAACAAAGCTCTTAGCTTGTCATTTTAGACTGCTTTAAATCTTTAACTTCTGCATACGT